>QNBK01000094.1 GCA_003644105.1 Spirochaetota bacterium
TCAATAGTTTCTTCATGAACCAGAATACAGGCGAATTTTTTAATCATACGTTTGATATTCGGACCAAACACTTTGGAAGCCAGCACCTGTACTCCTTCTTCCTTCAGAATTTCGGAAATACTCCTGGCCTTCACAGGATCGGCATGCATCTTTTCTTCTTCAGAATTATTCTTAACTTTTTTCAGGAATTTCCAGCCTGATTCATCTATTTGGTAGATAAGATAGCTCCTGGCATCTCCAAAATGACGTTTTATAAAATGCTTTTCATCATCTGTGGCAATTGCCAGTATTAATCCATTACGCTGCTGATTCATAAATACTGTTTCTCCTGATTTTTTTCCATTTCTTCTTGAATTATGCACATATTCCCATTACTATGTACAGTATAAAGGGAGACCATTTTGGATAAAGTCTCTCTTCAGGAGGTAATTATGCCAAGAGGAGATAGAACCGGTCCCCGGGGAATGGGGTCCAGGACAGGAAGAGGATTAGGATTCTGCAGTGGATACGGCCAGCCGGGCTATATGAGTTCTGCACCTGCAGGAGGATTCGGACTTGGTGGCGGACGTGGATTCGGCGGAGGCCGCGGTTTCGGTGGAGGATTCGGAGGCGGTCGGGGATTCGCCGGTGGTTTTGGCGGCGGATGGAGTACCGCACCCTATCAAGGGGCAATTGTACCTCCACCTGAGTATTCCAAAGAAACTGAGAAGGGTTATCTTGAGAGTGAAATATCCTATATAAAGAGTCACCTTGGAACCCTTGAAGACAGACTGGATTCCATCAAGGACGAAGATTAAAGATTCGGGGCAGTATTTAAACATCTGCCCCGGTATTCCCAAGGAATAGAGTCCTGTTGGTTATTCTTCTAAGTATTATAAATCAATCTGCGAGTTATAAGTACCCCTATTTATCCACCAGCATCCATACTATTTCACAAGGCTCATCAGTATCATTAAATGAGTAATGTTTTTCACCAGCAGGGATGAATAGAGCAGAACCCGGTCCGCTTCTATACTCGATATCATCAATAACACACACTGCATTTCCACTGATTATATATGAGTACTCATCCTGTTCATGTACTCCGTAACCATCTTCAGGAACCTTGGCACCGGAATTAAAGACAATATGGCCGAATGTTACTTTCTCATTGGTTTCTTTGGATTTTTCAAAAAAAACAGTCAATGGCTCCTCATCAATTAAAGCAGGGAGCTTCTTTTCCAACATATTTTACTCCTGTCAGTTAAAATTCTTTCTCAATTTTGGGTCAAGAATATCTCGAACACCATCCCCGATGAAATTTGCACCTACCGCCATGGTAAGAATGCCCAAACCGGGAAAAGTACTGATCCACCAGGAATTAAAATTCTTCATCCCTGCAGAAATCATTGAACCCCACTCCGGATCTGGGGGTGGCGTTCCCAGGCCCAGAAAACTCAAAGTGGAGAAAAAGAGAATCTGGTTACCGATATCCAACGTTGCCAGGATGAGAACAGAACCTATGGCGTTGGGCAGAATCTGATGTATCAGTATCCTCATATTGGAGCTGCCGATTGCTCTTGATGATTCTATGTAATCATTTTCTTTGATTGAAATTACAACACTACGCATAATTCGGGCATAGGTAGGCCAGGCAACAATCACCAAAGCAAAAAGAGTGTTGTATAAACTTGACCCGAGAACAGCACCGATGGTCATCGCCAGAATCAATGCGGGAAAAGCGAGTACCATTTCTGCAAAACGCATCATAACATCATCAATAATGCCGCCGGCATATCCGGCAATGCCTCCATAAATACTTCCTATCACTGCAGCTGAAACAACTGTTATCAAGCCAGCGAAAATTGATATCTTTGCTCCTGCGATAACTCGACTGAAGACATCCCGTCCCAGACTGTCGGTCCCGAACCAATGATCTCCTCCGGGTGCCTGCAATCTGATGGAGATATCCTGAGCCAGAGGATCCTGGGGAGCCAACTGGTTTGCGAATACTGCCGTTATTATCCAGACTGCACAGATAATGATTCCCATAGCAAGAAACAGGTTTGTTCGAAACAGATTCAGAAATTTCTTCATCTGCTTACCCTCACTCTGGGATCTATGACTCCATACAGTAAATCAATGATAAGATTAATCACTGCATAATTTACCGCAATCAACAGAGACACACCAATAATTGCAGGAAAATCAAGACCGAGAACTGATTGATATGCGAATTGCCCGACCCCCGGCCAGGCGAATATTTTTTCAACAACGACCATTCCGCCGAGAAGGTTTCCGAATCCGACACCGATAACAGTAAGAACAGGAATTGCAGCATTACCAAATGCATGAACAACCATAATGCCTCTGTCTGTCAAACCTTTTGCTCTGGCGGTTCTTATATAATCTGAAGACAATGTTTCCAACAGACTGGAACGGGTTGTTCTTGTGATAAGCCCCATTGTAAAAGAACCCAGGACAATTGCCGGCAAAATCAGATGGGCAAGAGCATCTTTTACAGCGATGATATTTCCGGTCAGAAGACCATCCAGAACATACATTCCGGAGATATGCTCAGGCGGAGAAACCCGAAGGCTCAATCGCCCTATCCCGGGGGCCCAACCCAATTTGGAATAAAATATGAATAATACAATAATGGCAAACCAGAAACTGGGAATAGAAACACCGGTTACAGAAATGGCTCTGAGCCACTGATCAATAAAACTGTTTCTTTTTGTCGCTGATACGATTCCGAACAGAATCCCCATTATCGAGGCAAAGAGAATGGAAAAAAAAGCCAGTTCCATTGTTGCGGGATAACTTCTTCCAAGTTCTTCAACAACAGGGTTCCCTGTACGGATTGAAACTCCCAAATCCAGCTTTACAAGATTCGTCATATAATTGAGATACTGTACCCACAGGGAATCGTTCAAACCCCACTTTTCTTTGAACGCAGCAACAATATCAGGATTAGCAAGACTTCTCGGGCTTAAATATGCCGAGACGGCATCACCCGGAACCATTTTTGAGATAAAAAAAACACAAGTAGCTACACCGAAGAGCAAAAGTATCAGATAAGCCAATCTTTTTATTGTGAATATTAATGTGCCCACATCAGTTCCTGATTAATGAAACCGGGGGTACAATGCCGACATGGCACCCCCGGAACATAATAATAATTACTTGGAAATTTCAGCCAGATCCAGACGATAAAGATTGGAATATTCCACACCTTTAAGCATCGAGGATGCTGCTATGTATTTTGGATATTGAGCATAAACGATAAAAGGTGAATCTTCACCTGTTTCAGTTACAACATCTTCAATAAACCCGGTTCTTACATTGTTATCTGTTTCAGCAACGATAGTATCATACATTGCTGCCAATGCAGGATTCATATCGGCAGTCCATCCGGCACGCAGACCAACGTACTGTCCAGGTAGAAACGCGAGCTGAGTATTGGGATCGTTATAGTCCGGTCCCCAGTACATTGCGGTAAATCCGACCGTTCTGTTTCTGTATGCATCACCAAAACCACCACCCCAGGTTTCCTGAACGATATTGATTGAAATATCAATTTTCTCAAGGTCGGATTTTATCTTTTCTGCAATAAGTGTTAAGGGGATTCCCTCGGGGGCAAGATCACAGACTCTGAAGTCTATGGAAAAACCATCAGGATAAGCTGATTTTGATAACATATCCTTCGCTTTTGTCAGGTCTGTCTGAGAGGCTGGATCAATAGGATCCTTTGAACCGATGAACCCAACCTGGATGAAGGATTCGGGTGTTATGGTTCCTGCACCTATCAGCGTTTGGAGTTCTTTATAGTTTACTGCATAACGTATGGCTTTCTGCACATAAGGATCCGAAACCTGCATACCGATCTCCGGGTCTGAGTGCATCATGATAAATCCCATTGTCATTGTTGTACTTGAAATGATCTGTACACCTTCAATGGAATCAAGCTGAGACAATTGATCGGAACTCAGGTTGAAAGCAATATCAATATCACCGGCTTTAACAGCAAGCAATTGAGCATTTTCATCCGGCATGTCCTGAATAATGATTGTTTCAAATGCCGGCAGGTCTCCCCAGTAATTCTCATTGCGAACCATCACAAGTTTGTCATCAGCAGTAAAACTTTTCAGGGTATAAGGTCCGGAACCCGCTGATTGATGATCAAGGTAGTTCTGAGCACTGTCGGTCTGTGCTGCAGATGCATCCGAAACACCGCCATGTTCAATAACTACAGCACTATCAAGTACGGCATAAGCAGTTGAGGTTGTTTTTGATATGAAAGCACTATCAGCTTTCCCCAGAGTGATTGAAACGGTGTTATCGTCAATTACATCAATGGAAACAACGCCATCCAACAGAGCGGAAGCATTGGATTTCAGGTTGATAGCACGGTCAAAACTGAATTTAACATCTGTTGCCGTTACACTGTTACCACTGACAAAAGCTGCATCTTTCCGTAGTTTGAAGGTATACACAAGACCGTCGTCTGAAACCGTATAGCTCTCGGCAAGCTGAGGCATCGGTGCAGCAGCTCCGGATGTAAATTCAAACAGATTGTCATATACAACACCTATTACCATTGGCGCGTACAGCTCATATGCGTATCCCGGATCGAAAGTGAAGTAATCGGGTTCAATCGCAATCACAAGCGGCGCATTCATTGCTGCTTGTTCCGAAGCCGGCTCAGCGTCTCCCTTTGCACTGATTGATGCAATACTCAAAACAAGTAGTACACACGTTAATAAAAGCCCTTTCTTTTTCATGTTTTCTCCTTAAAAGAAAATTTATCTATATCTGATAATACAAATACCCTATTAATTCGGAGTCAGATAACAGGCAGCAAAATGACCGCTTTCTACCTCTTTAAGCTCCGGCTCCAAACCATCGCACGCATCAAATTTCTTCGGACAACGTGCACGGAACTTACAGCCTTCCGGGATATCCATCGGGTTTGGAATATCACCTTCAAGTTTGATGCGCTCCACCTGCTTCTCAGAATGAATATGCGGTATGGCTGATAAAAGAGCCTTCGTATAGGGGTGCTGAGGGTTCTTGTACAATTGCGAATATGTTGCGATCTCAACAATCTTTCCAAGGTACATAACGGCCACTCTATCACTTACCTGATAAACAACATTCAGATTATGGGAGATAAAAAGATACGTCAGGCGGAATCGTTCCTGTAAATCCTGCAGCAGATTGAGAATCTGGGCCTGTATGGAAACATCCAGAGCTGAGACTGCCTCATCACAAACAATGAATTCGGGTTCCAAAGACAATGCCCTTGCTATACCGACTCTCTGTTTCTGACCTCCGGATAATTCATGAGGATAGCGCTGACGGTAATAGTCGGAAAGGCCCACAACTCCCAGCAGCTCAGAGATTTTTTCCAGCCGTTTATCCCGGGAGTACATTTTATGAACAATCATCGGTTCAAGAATTATAGACTCGACGGTTTTCCTGGGATTCAATGATGCAGAAGGGTCCTGAAAAACAATCTGCATCTTTTTTCTCAGCATTTTTATCTCATTACCGGGGAGTTCAAAAATATCAACACCCTTGAAATGAACTTTTCCGGATGTTGGTTTCTGAAGATTCAGAATGGTTCTGCCCAGGGAGCTTTTTCCGCATCCGCTCTCACCAACCAGGCCGACAGTCTCCCCCTCGAATATATCAAAAGAAACGCGGTCCACGGCTTTCAGAACTTTTTTCTTCAGTCCCCGGGCATCGACTTTATAGTGCATGCTCAGATTGTCTATTTTCACCAGATTTTTTTCAGTCATTCTCATCACTGTACAGCCAACATCTTACAAAGTGACTTTCTGTAATTTTTTTAAGATCGGGAGATTCCCTCGTACACCGATCCATCACGGCACTGCATCTGGGATGAAAATAACACCCCGAACGTTTCGCCGCCGGGCTCAGGATTGATCCGGGGATTTCTTTTAAACGGACCTTCTCTTCAGTTATCTCCGGTATGGTTGCAATGAGTCCTCTGGTGTAAGGATGCAGAGGATTCTGAAATAGTTCATCCGTCGGGGCAACCTCCACACTCTGGCCGGAGTACATCACCATAACCCTGTCGGAAACTTCAGATACAACTCCCAGATCATGGGTTATCATGATGATTGAAGTATTTTTCTTCTTCTTCAATTCATTCATCAGATCAAGTATCTGAGCCTGTATTGTAACATCAAGAGCTGTTGTAGGCTCATCGGCAATAAGTATCTCCGGTTCGCAGGCAAGGGCCATGGCAATCATCACCCTCTGACGCATACCGCCTGATAATTCGTGGGGATAACGCTTCACACTTTTTACCGGATCCGGTATACCCACATCGTCCAGCAGCTGAACGGCCTCCAGATTTGCATCTCGTTTGTTGAAACCTCTGTGAAGTCTCAAGGATTCAGCGATCTGAAATCCGCAGGTTAAAATTGGATTTAAAGAAGTCATCGGCTCCTGAAAGATCATGGAAATCTCATTACCTCTGATGGCTCTTCGTTCCTTTTCTTTCAGTTTTAAAAGATCTGTACCTTCATAGATTATTTCTCCTCCGGATATCTCACCCGGAGGATGCGGAACCAGTCCCATAACAGCCAGTGAAGTTACACTTTTCCCGCTTCCGCTTTCACCGACAATACCAAGGGTTTCACCCTCAATCAGATTAAAGGAAAGACTATCAACGGCCTTTATGAGGCCCTCTTGCGCCTTAAAAGTAACTGTTAAATTATTTATATTGAGAAGACTCGACTCAGGAAGCATCTTTATTCACCATAGCCCAGGTCTTAACGCATTTATATACATCCAAGCCTTCGTTGATCGTATATTTATACCCCCAACTTGGCGCAATGTCAAATTTGAAAAAGATCAATTCCAAATTAACGGAGTCCTGTTGAGGATTCTTCCAATTAATATTATTAAATGGTTACCCTGGTGTTAACATTATCAAATCCGGATTCAATAAGGCTGGTAAGATCTTTCAAGGCATCATCTTCATCTCTGCCATCCGCTTCAATACGAATTACAGTTCCCTGAGAAGCATTGAGCAGGATAACTTTAATGATATTTTTAGCATCCGCAGATTTTTCTCCCTTGAAAAGTGTAATGCGGCTGTCATAAAGCTTCGCTGTTCTTACAAACAGATCGGCAGGACGGCTGTGCAGCCCGGTGTCATTGGTGATTGTTACTTCTTTATCTGTCATATTCAGCTACTCCCCGGATATTTCTTCTGTAATATATGAAGAATCGATATCGATGTGACTGAATAAAAATAAAAATGATAAGGAGAGGATAAAATCGGTATTCTAAGTTCCTTTTTAAATTTTTCAAGATCCAGGTCTTTGAGTTTATCATTCTGTATGAGATGCCAGATATGGTTCATGTCACTTACACCGGTCAGCTCCTGAAGATGAAGTTCCAATCGTTTAACATTATGATGCGCCAACGCAAGCAAGATACCGTAGATGAGAACAATTATATTGAGCCACGTTTGATTTTCACGATAGAAATCAATTATTACTGTTGCGTATTTTCCAAGAATATCAAAAAATATTTGTGTCAAACTGTTATTACCTCTATTCCCTGGGCTTCCAAGAAATCAACCTCTGCCTCAGGTATATCCTTATCTGTTACAAAGAGATTAATCCTGTCCCAGTCAATTATCCTATTGTATCGAGCCTGCCCGAACTTTCCAGAATCTACCGCCAATATGATTCGGTCTGAAACGTTAATCATTTCATGTATCATCCCAATCATTCTGGTTTCAAATATCGAGACACCATGCTTCCGGTCTACCCCATCAGCTGACAAAATGAGAGTGTGGTGATGGTGACAACCAGCAAAATATCCATCACCCCTATGAGTACCTGCGGAATGGTTATTCCAAATCTCTCCCCCGAGTATAACCGTCCTTATATTCGATGATCTCCCGGTTTCAATAGCCAGTTCCAGGGAATTTGTGATAATCCTGAAAGATCGGTCTGTAATACCACTCATAATCTTCCCCGCCAGAAACGTTGTCGTCCCGGGACCGATGAGTACATCGTCCTGTTCTCGAATCAGCTCAGTGCAGTACTCAGCAATACGTATTTTCTCTTCAATTGCACGCGTACTGCTTCGAGGTGTGAGCGCGCCTGTATATTCAGTCTGAAAAAGAACACCACCTCCAACAGTCTGAATGACTGCATCATTCTTTTCCAGATCTTTAAGATCCCTGCGGATAGTTGCAGTGGAGACATTAAAGAATCCGGCAAGATCAACTATGGAGGTTTGCTTCTTCAATTTGAGGCGATTGAGAAGTTGCTCCTTCCGGTGCTGCCTGGAATTAGCCATCACATTAAGTGAAAAGCACCGACAACTGACTTACCGGAATCATACAGTGCATTAAATCGATCCACCGCCGGTTGACTGTCCATTACTTCACACTTGATTCCTTCTCTTTCAAACAGGGTAAGTGTTTCAGGGGCAACAGTTAGTTTGTTTAATAACCCTATACCAAGTATTACCGTTTCAGGATTGGTAGAAATCACCTCTTTGAAGTCGTCAGGAGAATAGACGGTCCCGGTTTTCCGCCACCATCGGCTATCAATTTTATCTCGAAAAACCAGACAGGTTGTACGGCAAACCTTTCCTCCGCTTACAAGTTTTGCAAAGGATATATCATCTATCTTAGCCATTTTACATGTACCCTATCAATCTTTCAGGTACTGGACAATTTTTTCAATATCCTGCTCTATTCCGACACCTGTAAGAAACGATACCGTTCTGATAACCGGTACATCACCGGTATCGGAAACAAAAGTTGTTGTAACCACTAAATCATGTCCTTCCACTTTAGATTTAACCTCAGAGGCCTTGCATTGTGTCGTTTGTACGGGAATATCGCGCTTGGCCATTTCTTCTTCGATTTTACGGGCCACTACAGTAGATGTGGCAATAGCAGTACCACAAGCTACAAGAATCCTCTTTTTCACTTTTGTCATATATTTAACTCCTTGGATTTATAAAAATCACGCAATACCTTACGTATTTCCTTGTCGGTTTCCAACTCAAGAATACGATCTGCCAATGCTTCGGCATCATTCAGTGTTATCTCTCTGATAATCCATGATGCTTCCGCTATTGCCCGTGGGCTCATACTGAGTTCAGTAACTCCCAAGCCTGCAAGAAGTGGAATTGCCAGGGGATTACCCCCTAACTCACCACATACACCAACCCATCGTCCCTGGTTTTTTGCAGCCCGGACAACCTCTTTGACAGCCTTAAAGACCGAAGGGTCGAAGGCTCTATAGTAATCACTGACATTACTATTCAACCGATCCGCCGCCAATAGGTATTGGGTGAGATCATTTGTACCAATGCTGAAAAATGAAACACGGCGGGCCAGAATATCAGCCATCCAGACAGCAGAGGGAATTTCCACCATAATACCGATCTCCATGGACCGATCATAGGGTATCTGTTCACTCTCAAGATCAGCACAAGCTTGAGTCAGAAGATCCAATGCCGCATCCAACTCTGTAACCCCTCCAACCATTGGGAACATTATCTTAACAGAACCATGAGCCCCAGCTCTTAAAATTGCCCGGATTTGAGTTAAAAACAGTTCAGGGCGGGACA
>QNBK01000095.1 GCA_003644105.1 Spirochaetota bacterium
GCAAGTTCGCTCTTGTCGCAACGTTCCTCGGCTTTGCCTGTGGTACGCTGCTGATGCGAACCCGCTGTTTCCCTGTTCCGCGGCAGAGCCGCGGTTCTACGGAAACCATGCTTTCCCGGCGCTTATTCGGATCAAGGGTCGTACTGCAGCGTAACGAGGAACGAGCAAGGTTGCATGGGCAAGCAAGCTATGCTTGCGACCAGCTCCCGGCATTCGCTTGGGAATCACATGCACTTGAACATCAAAAAGCGACGTTTCTACGCCGCTGTGCTTTTTGATGTCAGTGGCCAGTCCTGTCTTCGCAGCACCAGATTCTTATCTGACCGGGGCAGATGGTTTCCCGGCTGCGGGTTGTTCCAGAACGTACTGGATGGTGTTCGGAAGCTGCTGAGGCTGAAGTCGTATCGATCGGAGGTCAACAAAAAAGGTTTTCCAAATTCGAGGCAACTCGGTCAGGATGGCAATTGCTGCAGGCATGTTGGTTTTTCCCGGAATAACGCTTCTCTAAGGAGCGGCTATTCGCTGAGGATTGTTGGATTCTTGAAAATGCCCGGGGGAGATTGGCGGTATACCCTCAGTGGTGTAATACTCACTAATTATGCAGGACAACAAAGGACAACACTGGACAAGCCGACCCAGAGAGGTGTATCTTTCCCATCGGAAGCTATCATGACTATAGAAAAACAGGTCCTCACCATTCCCGATGTAGCACGAATCCTCAAAGTTTCTGAAAAAACCATAACCAGAATGCTGCAGGATGGGTCCATCCCCGGATTCAAAATCGCCAATCAATGGCGCTTTCATCCCGAGGACTTTGAGAACTGGCTGAAGATGAAGCGGACAGAAAGGGATGGATCGGCCCGGAGCGGAATTACCGACATGCTCAGTCAGGAACTGGAATTCCTTCCCATCTCCCGGCTCACCGATGAAAGTCTTGTTGTCACAAACCTCCCCCGGGGAACGAAAGAAGAAGTACTAACGGCTCTCTCTCAGCCACTGATCGACCGGGGGGTTGTTACCAATCCAGCGGAGTTCCTTTCGGGACTGATTACCCGTGAAGGAATGATGTCTACAGGGGTGGGCGGTGGTGTGGCTCTGCCCCATCTGCGGAATCCTCAGAACTTTCCGGTAGAGCGCCCTCTGATTGTCTTTGGAACATCTCCTGAGGGTATCGAATGGGATTCTCTAGATGGAAATCCGGTTAATCTTTTTTTACTGCCGGTAACCGGGCATGAAGTTGTCCATATCCGTACTCTGGCAGCCATCAGGCAGGCTCTGGTAATTGACGGGATTATTGATTTACTGGCTGAGGCCGGTTCAGGGAAAGAGCTGATGTCGATTCTTCTGAAAATTGAAACGATACAAAGGGATAACAAATGGAACTGAATAAAATAATTCGACCGAATAATTGTCGACTGTTGAAAAGTAATACGAAAACCGAAGCACTTCTGGAGCTTATTGACCTCCTTGAACAGGAGGGTAAGGTTACGGATATTGAAGAACTCAAACGGGAAATATTTTACCGGGAGCAGATAATGAGTACCGGTATCGGACAGGGAATCGGTATTCCTCATGTCCGTTTTGCCGGAATCTCAGAACCGGTAATTCTTGTAGGTATCAAACCAGCGGGTTTTGACGGCTATGAATCCCTGGACGGGGAACCGGTTAAAATGATTTTTATGATTCTTGTCGGCGGAGAGCAGCATAAAGAGTATTTGAGGATACTCTCTCTTCTGGTTCACCGGCTCAAGGATGAAACTTTCCGTACATCCCTGACATCGGCTGAGAGTTCAGAGGCGGTATATGCTGTTCTGACAGGTGAAAGCCATTGACCGGTATTGAACTTTTCCTTGGAGAGCATTTAAATCCCGAGAAGCTGAACGCCCTGCTCCTTCTGGGTGTGGTTCTTTTCGGGGGAACCTGGGTGGGGCGCCTGTTTCAGCTCTGGAAAATCCCCCAGGTAGTGGGCTACATCGGCCTGGGCCTGGCTCTGGGGAATACCGGACTGGGGTGGATTGATTTAACAACCATGTCTCATCTTCAGCCTTTCAGTACCTTCGCCCTGGGATTGATCGGCTTCATGATCGGCGGTGAACTGAAGATAAAAACCATCAAAAAATACGGGAAGCAATTCACCACTATTCTGTTGATGGAGTCCCTCGGGGCTTTTGTTGTTGTCTCAATTCTCATTACTCTGGCCGGCTGGTTCTTCTTTAAAAACTGGTCCTTTGCTATTTCTCTCGGGTTGCTGATGGGGTCTATCTCTTCGGCTACGGCCCCTGCCGCCACAACCGATGTACTCTGGGAGAATAAAACCAAGGGTCCGTTAACAACCATTATTCTGGGTATCGTTGCCATGGATGATGCCGTGGCCCTGCTGCTCTTTGCCGTCTCTACCAGTGTTGTCGGTATTCTCATGGGAAATGGAGGGGATGTCAGCCTGGTCTCCAGCCTGCTGGATCTGGTCTGGGAAGTCGGGATGGCGGTTGTTATGGGTGCGGGGATGGGATTTATTCTCTACCGGGTTATCCGCAGTTTTTCTGATGAGGATAAAATTCTGGCCTTTTCCATCGGTGCGATTCTGCTTCTCATCGGCCTGGCCATTTTCCTGGGTGTGGATATTATTCTGGCGGCCATGAGTATGGGATTTTTTATTACCAACTTTGCTCCCCGACGGAGTAAGGAAACCTTCCATCTGGTTGAGCGATTCACTCCGCCGGTATTCATCCTCTTTTTTGTAATGGTGGGAGCAAAGCTCGATGTTAAGGGTTTAACATCGGTAACGGTAATACTGGCGGTGATTTATCTGCTGGGCCGGATTGGCGGGAAATCAATCGGGGCTATTACCGGTTCTGCGGTATCCAGGGCTCCCCGGAGTGTTCTGCGGTATCTGCCCTTTTCTCTTTTGAGCCAGGCGGGTGTGGCCATCGGTTTATCCATTGTTGCCGGTCAGGTGTTTCTCGGTCCCCTGGGTGATACGATCGTAATGGTAGTTACGGCTACTACCTTTGTTGTTCAGCTGGCAGGTCCGCCGCTGGTGAAATTCGCCATCACCAGGGCCGGAGAGGTGGGGCTGAATATCACCGAAGAGGATTTAATCCGGCAAAGCCGGGCCTCAGATATTGCCGATAAAGATATTCCGACGATAAAAGAGAATGCCGATATCAAATCAATTCTGAAAATCTTTGCAGAACGGGACAATCTTTACTATCCTGTTGTAAACGAGGAAGGTGTATTAACGGGAATTCTTCCCATTGAAAAGCTCAAAGATACCTTTATCGCTTCGGATATTTCAGAGTTTCTGCTGGCCCTGGACATTATGGATCAGGCTGAATTCAGCTGCCGGCCGGATACTGAAGCCTCGGAGGTTCGGGATATATTCAAGAATCGGGGACTCTCTTCCATACCGGTGGTTGATGAGAATGGAATTGTGTACGGGATGATTGAGTACAGACGAATGCAGCAGCTGATAAACCGTCGGCTGCTGGAATTGAAATCCAGGGCGACAGCTTTGGAGAAGGTTTGAGGGAATGAATCTGAAGAGGCTGTATCTCTTATTTTTAATCGTTATTCTCTCGTCTTTGACAGTATCTGCAGTTTTTTCCGAAGAGGCCTCCACTTCTGAATCTCCCGATGTTTCCGGAACGCTGTTTGAGCATGTACTCGACGGGAACACCTTGGAGCTTTTCCCCTTTGTACCGGAGATTACACTTCCCCATGGCATCACCATGCACCGGTTGATGCTGGTTCTCTCAGTACTTCTCATTACCGGTTTTTATTCTGCCTGGATAAAAAGAGGCGATCTTAAACCAAAGACCCGGACAATTTTACTGGAGAGCCTGGTTATTTTTGTCCGGGATGATATCGTCTATCCGATTATGGGAGAAGAACGGGGCGCGAAATGGCTGCCGTTTTTTACCACCATGTTTCTGTTTCTTTCGGTTTTGAATCTGCTGGGCCTGATTCCGGCGTTGAAAACGGCAACCGGAAATATCAACGTAACCACAGCGATGGCAATCGTCGTTCTCCTGCTTACCTTTATAGCCGGGTTCAAGGGTCTGGGATTTGTACATTTTTTCAAAAACCTCTTTCCCGAAGGAACCCCTCTGGGGATCGGCATTTTTGTTATGTTACTGGAGCTTTTGAGCCTGTTTACGAAATCCATGGTTCTCAGTCTGCGCTTATTCGCCAATATGTTTGCCGGGCATCTGGCCATTCTTTCGTTTCTGGTTCTTATCTTTGTAATCACCCCGTTTTTCGGGTTTATTTCGGTTCCGTTCTCTGTTTTTACCTATACGCTGGAAGTTCTTGTAGGATTACTTCAGGCGTTTGTTTTTACACTTTTAAGCTGCATTTTTATTATGATGGCAAGTACCCCTGAAGGGGAATAAATATTGAATTTGAATAGGAGTGGATATGGATTTATCAATGATGGCCCGGGCAATTGCAGTGATTGGAGCAGGTATCGGTATTGCCGGAGGAAGTATCGGCATCGGTATCATCGGAGCAAAGGCGCTTGATGCGATTGCACGTCAGCCCTCGGAGAAAAAGGACATCCGGACCAATATGATTCTTATGGCAGCCCTGATTGAAGGTTTGGCCTTCTTCGGTGCTATTATTGCCTTGCTGGTAGTCTTTAAATAAGCCGTTATGGATCTTTTTACTCTCGACCCCGGCCTTGTCATCTGGACATGGATAAGCTTCGGAATACTCTTTTTTATTCTCTGGAAGTTTGTTTTTCCACCTTTGATGGAGAACCTGAAAAACAGAGAGAAAACCATTGCAAAGTCAATTGATGATGCTGCGGCCATAGAAAGACGGCTGGAAGAAATTGAAGCTGAGCGTGGAGAGCTTCTGAAAAAAACCAATTCCGAAGCCGATGAGATGCTGCTTCAGACCCGTTCGGATGCTGAAGAGTTGAAGAAGCGGCTGCTGGAGAAAGCGGAAAAGGAAGCCGAAGAGGTTCTGGTTCAGGCCCGAAGGAAAGCCGAGGCCGAGCGGGAAGCCCTGCTCCGGGCTCTGCAGGACGATCTGGCCGACTTTGTCTGTGATGCATCGGAAAAGGTAATTGGCTCGGTCTTTATTACTGAGAAAGAGCGGGAGTTCACCCGGGAGCTTGTGAAAGAATTATGAGCGGCCGGCTGGTTGTAAAGCGTTATGTACATGCTCTCTTTGATGTCGCAGAGGAGGCATCGGTTCTTGATGAGGTAAAAGGTGATATCGCCATCCTGGCAAAGATACTCGCCGAAGCACCGCAAATCAGGAATTACTGCCTTTCACCGCATAACAACCGTTCTGAAGAGAAAGAGTTTGTTGAAACGGCATTTGTTCCATACCTTCATGAATTTACAGGCCGGATGATACTCGTCTTCTGTGAAAACGGCCGTCTGGCCGGGATTCCCCTTATTCCCGCGGCCTTCTCTGAATTGCTGGAAATTAAAGGTGATACCATTTCAGCCGTTCTGGAAAGTGCCGCAGAATTATCGCCTGAAACGATTGATGAAATTGTCTCCAGACTTGAGAAACATAGCGGGAAAAAAGTTCGTATGGAAGCCCGAATTCTGCCGAAACTCCTCGGCGGATTCCGGATTACCCGGCAGAACAGAATCCTTGATTTGTCCGTATCCGGCAGAATAAAAAAACTGAGAATGCTCCTGAAACAGGGGTGAATAGTAGGAACGAATATGAGAGATGACATAAAACCGGCTGAAATACTTGATATCCTCAAAAAGAAGATTTCGGGTTTTGAACCTGGAAGTGAAGAAACTGAAATCGGACGGGTAATTCAGGCCGGTGACGGCATAGCTCAGGTGTGGGGTCTGGATAACATTCTTTTGGGTGAACTTGTGGAAATCGACACCGAAGAGGATGAGGTTGTTCACGGCATCGTGATGAACCTGGAAGAGGAAACCGTCGGTGTTATTCTGTTCTCGGATTACGAGCTGGTCCGTGAGGGCTGCACGGTCAGGCGGACAGAGAGGGTGGCCGAAGTTCCCGTCGGGGAAGGCCTTCTGGGCCGGGTAGTCGATCCTCTGGGAAACCCCCTGGACGGGAAAGGCCCTATCAGAGCTGTAAGACAGAACCGGGTTGAAGTAAAAGGTCCGGGCATAATTGAGAGGCAGAACGTTGTTGAGCCTCTGCAGACTGGAATTAAAGCCATTGATGCCATGATTCCCATCGGCCGGGGACAGCGGGAACTGATAATCGGCGACCGGCGTACCGGAAAAACCACCATTGCCATAGACACCATCATCAACCAGAAAAATTCCTCAGAAGAGAACAGAGTGTACTGCTTTTACGTGGCTATAGGGCAGAAACGCTCCTCTGTTGTCCAGCTGGCGGAAACACTGCGTCAGCAGGGGGTACTGGAGTACACCACCATCGTTGCCGCTACAGCATCAGATCCCGCATCACTGCAGTATCTGGCCCCGTATTCCGCAACCGCTATGGCCGAGTATTTCCGGGACAGCGGCCGCCATGCCCTGGTAATTTTTGACGATCTTACAAAACACTCCCAGGCTTACCGGGAATTATCCCTGCTGATGCGCCGTTCTCCAGGCCGGGAGGCTTATCCCGGAGACATCTTTTATCTTCATTCACGTCTTCTTGAACGGGCGGCCAAAATGAGTGAAGAAAAAGGTTCGGGTTCCTTAACCGCCCTTCCCATCGTTGAAACCCAGGAAGGGGATGTTTCCGCCTACATCCCAACAAACGTCATCTCCATAACAGACGGTCAGATATTCCTTGAGGCCAACCTTTTCAATTCCGGCCTGAGGCCGGCGATCAATGTGGGAATCTCCGTTTCCCGGGTGGGAGGTGATGCCCAGATAAAGGCCATGAAACAGACCGCCGGCGCCCTGCGTATCGATCTGGCCCAGTTCCGGGAACTGGCAGCCTTTATGCAGTTCTCCTCGGAGCTGGATGCCTCCACCAAGAACCAGCTGAGCCGGGGTGAACGTCTTACCGAGATACTCAAACAGCCCCAGTACTCGCCTGTCGATGTTTTTAAACAGATTATGATACTCAAAGCGGGAATCACCGGCAGACTGGATAAGTATCCCACAGCGAAGCTGCTGGCCTACCAGAAAGAGCTCTCCGGGTTTCTGGACAGCGATACAGCCGGCAGTGCCTTTATGGTCAAGCTGAAAAAAACCGCCGCCTTCACCGATGAACTTGAAAAAGAAGCGGAAAAAATCTTTGATTCTTTTGAAGAAAAGTTCCGTCCGGATTCTGTCCAGACAGGGATTGACTCAGGCTACACCGTGAACCTGGCCCTGGCGATGAGTCAGCGGAACTCCCGAATTAATCGGGATATGCTCAAACTGGTTGAACGCATCACATCCCGTGAGCTTGCTTCCCCGTCCCTGGAATCTGAAATTGAACAGATTATTTCCGGGAAAGACGTCGTTGAAAAAGATCGTTTTGAAGATCTTCTTGAGTCCTGTACCATCATTGATTACGAAAAAAGTTCTTCCCTGGAGGCTCTCTTCAAAGTTGCTGCAAAAAAGATGGCCAGAAAATCAGGGGATATCAGCAGTACACAGGTTTTCGAGAAGCTGGTGGAAAGAGAACAGTCCAGTTCCACCGCACTCAGTTCATTTTTTGCCATTCCCCACATTGTTGTGGAGGGTGAAGAGAAATTTCAGATGCTGGTTGTACGTTCTCAGAGAGGCATTGAGTTCAGTTCTGAAAATGATTCAATCCACTCAATCTTCTTCCTGCTGGGTTCAATGGACCAGAGGCATTTCCATCTGGTTGTCCTCTCCTCTCTGGCCCAGATTGTTCAGCATCCCGAATTTGAAACTGAATGGCTGAAGGCAAAGAACACAGAAGCCCTCCGTGAACTTGTCCTGAAAATAAAAAGGAAACAGATGGAGTAGTGAGAAAAACTCATGAGTAATATCAGAGACCTGGGCAATAAAATAAACTCACTTCAGAACATGCAGAAAGTGATGCGGGCCATGAATATGATAGCCTCCATCAAACTCCGCAAGCTGTTTTCAGTGCAGAGCTCCCTGGCTCTTTTTGACAGATCCATTGAAGAAACCCGCATGGATGTTTTCAATGCAATGCAGGACTCTGAGCATCCCCTGATAAAGGGGCACCGCTATATCGAGAAGATCCATATTGTTATGTTTACCGCGGATAAAGGACTTTGCGGATCCCACAATTCTTCGGTTCAGAAAGCTGTTACCAGGATTGTTGATGAAAGTCTTGAAAAAGGAGTTCAGACCGAGTTCAGCTGTATCGGCAATAAAGGCGCTCATTACTGCAGCCGGAAGGACTATGAGATTTTTCAGCAGGCTGAGATTAACGAAAGAGTTCTCAACAGGGAAGAATTGGAAAAAATCTCCCAATCTATCTTTTCCCGGTTTATGAATAATGAGATTCAGAAAATATTTGCCGTTGGAAATATCTACCATACCACCCTGTTTCAGGAAACGACAACCCTTCAGCTTCTTCCCTTCTTTCAGACGGAGGAGGAAGAAACCCGGGGACACCAGCCATTGGAAACAGAGCCGTCGGGTGAAGAGTTTGTCATCTCATCTGCAGCGGCGTATCTTCGCTTCAAGCTCCATTCAATGCTCCTGAATTCCTATCTGAGTGAGCATTCTTCAAGGATGACCGCCATGGAAAATGCCACCAATAACTCGGAAGATCTGGTTAACAGATACATCACAATGCAGAATCATGCCCGGCAGGCTTCTATCACCAACGAACTGATCGAGATAGTGTCCGGCAAAGAGGCGATGAAGGGATAGTACATGAATAAAGAAATTAGAACGGGTAAAGTTGTTCAAATCCTTGGGCCGGTAATTGACGTCCGCTTTGATTCAGGCAACCTGCCTGAAATCTATACCGCCTTAACCGCAACGAATCCGTCTATCAGTGATAAGGAGAACAACCTCGTTCTGGAAGTTGTTCAGCACATCGGGGATAACACCACCCGGACAATCGCCATGGATTCCACTGATGGTTTGAAACGCGGGATTTCCGTAGTGGACACCGGTGAGCAGATTACCGTTCCGGTTGGCGAGGAGACTCTCGGCCGGATTATGGACGTTACCGGGAAACCTGTTGATGAACAGGGGGAGCTGAAGAGTAAAACGCGTTATCCCATCCACCGTCCTGCCCCGAAATTTGATGAACTGAGTACATCCAATGAGATTCTGGTTACCGGGATTAAGGTTGTTGACCTCCTGGCACCCTACATGAAAGGCGGCAAGATAGGCCTCTTCGGCGGTGCCGGCGTGGGGAAAACCGTTCTTATCATGGAGCTGATCAATAATATCGCCAAGGTTCACGGCGGTAATTCCGTGTTCTGCGGTGTGGGAGAACGGACCCGGGAAGGTACCCAGCTCTTCGGTGAAATGAAGGAATCCGGGGTTATAGACCGAACCTCCCTTATCTTCGGTCAGATGAACGAACCACCGGGAGCCCGTGCCCGTGTAGCCCTCTCCGCCCTGAGTGTTGCCGAGTATTTCAGGGAGGAGGAACAGAAAGACGTTCTTCTTTTTATCGATAACATCTATCGCTTTGTTCAGGCCGGAGCTGAAGTGTCCGCCCTTCTGGGGCGCATCCCCTCGGCCGTCGGTTATCAGCC
>QNBK01000096.1 GCA_003644105.1 Spirochaetota bacterium
CGGCCGATAGTACCGACATTGACAATGGATTTTTATAGTCTTAGAGTAGTCATATGGAGACTATTTCTATCTCTAAGTTGAAAACTCACCTCAGTGCGGAAATAAAGAAAGTCAGGCGGGGAACCCATATTACTATCCTGGATCATAAACATCCTGTAGCCCAGCTGATACCTACAGAAAAAGAAGGTGATTTATTCCTCAGAGAGGCGAACCGTCAATATGTATATCAACAATTGGCGCCGTTAATCGATATCGACCCAATGGATGATATTGCTGAAGAGCGGTCTGACAGATGGTAGCCTACCTGGATTCATCTGTATTACTCCAACATATACTTAAAGGAGATGAAGGAATTCGTCAGGTAATGATATGCGACCGCATTATATCCAGTGAACTGCTTGAGATAGAATGTAAAAGGGTTCTCCACCGATACAGACTTCAGGGTTATCTTGATGATGTTAAATTTATTGCGGCAATGGATAGACTCGATAACATACTTGAAGGTGTTTCCCTGCTGCTGTTGTCCCAACGGATAAAGATGAGATCCGCTCAGTCATTTCCCGTTATTATTAAAACCCTGGATGCCCTTCACCTCTCATCAGCGATTATTTTCAATGAAGAATTCCCAGACGAATCACTACTATTATTTACATATGATAATCAACTCAACCGCTGTGCTCGAGTTCTGGATTTTACAACACCATTCAGTTAAATCCACAAGCCCGGGAATATTTACTCAGCACATTCCGAATCTTGTGCTTGAGAAGAGCTTGAGGACTTGCATCCAGAGAACCGGCCAATACAGCATCAAAGGATCCGGGTAAGTACTGGCTGATAAGCGTTGCAGGAATTTTGAGGGTAGATAAATTCTTAATCAGAGCTGAAACTGCCGATTGAAGCCGCTCCTGGCTGAACAACAACTCCCACCACCCTTTTATTCTCGGTTTTCTTTTTTCATCAATAGACTCAAGACCAATGCTACTTTACTTGAGACTATAGGCTGCTGTATTGAGGAACACTTCGGTAGATCAGTACACATTTTCTGAGAATGAAAGGGAACATACTTCATGGCTGTGCCGTTATCAATAGAGCTGTACAAAAAAGAGACTTCATGCAACAGTCTTCAAGCTTGCTTTAAGGATTACTCCAATGGAAGATAAGAAAGAAACCAGTCGACAAAATAATCAAAGTAAGGGTTTCCGTACCGGGGATGTCGTATCAATCAGCCTGGCCCACCTGGCCCATGATATCTACACATCATTTCTGGCCCCTATTCTCCCCCTCATCGTAGCCAAGCTGGGAATCAGCCTTTCCATGGCGGGAATGCTCTCTGTAATTCAGAAAATCCCCTCCCTCTTCAACCCGCTGGTGGGTATCATTGCCGACAATTTCAAAGTCCGGTATTTCGTTATATTCGCCCCGGCAATTACAACTGTCTCCATGAGCCTGATCGGTCTGGCTCCAAATTATTTCATGCTGGCCGTTCTCCTGTTTATCACAGGAATCAGCTCAACCCTTTTCCACGTCCCCTCTCCGGTAATGATACGCCATGTCTCAGGTAACAAACTGGGTATGGGAATGAGTTTTTTTATGGTTGGAGGAGAACTGGCCCGAACTCTGGGCCCCCTCATTATCGTTGCCGCCGTTACACAATGGGGTCTTGAGGGCAGTTACAAGCTGATACCCTTCGGTCTTACGGCATCGGCCATACTTTTTTTTAAATTGAGAAAGATTGACCTCCGGGAAGATTTCCATAAAACCAGAACCAAAGTGAGTTATGCATCCACATATAAAAATTTCTCATCCACATTTATGATACTTGGTTTGATTATTTTCTTCCGGGGAGCCATGAAATCAGCTCTCACTCTGTACCTGTCTGTCTACCTGACAAGTAAAGGCAACTCCCTGTGGTTTTCGGGGATTGCTCTTTCGGTAATTCAGTTTGCCGGAGTCATCGGCACCTTAACAGCCGGTACATTGTCCGACAAAGTGGGCCGCCGGACAGCAATGCTGGTAATCGCTGTCGCATCTCCCCTGCTGATGTGGGTTTTTCTCCATTCTCAAGGAATCTACACCTTCCCCATTTTGATTGTTACCGGCTTTTTCCTTGTCGCCCCCGGGCCGGTGATGCTGGCCATCGTACAGGAGATAGACACTGAACACCGGGCCTTTGTAAACGGCATCTACATGACCATCAGCTTCGCCCTGAGTTCTCTGATGCTGCTTCTGGTGGGATTTCTTTCGGATCATTTCGGTATGGATTTAACATACCAGATCAGCAGTTTTACCGCATTGCTGGCCATTCCCTTTGCGCTGATGCTGCCGAAGAAGAGGTAGTTCCTCCCGGGAATCACCCGTAACTGTGCAGCCCGGAGAGCAGAAAGTTCACACCGAAAAAAGTGAACATGGTAAAGAGAAAAGCTACAATCGAAATCCAGGCGCTCAATGGACCCCGAAGCTTTTTATAGAGTCTGACATGAAGATACAGGGTAGGTAAGCCAGGTAATCAGAGCCCAGGTTTCCTTGGGATCCCAGGACCAGAAACTGCCCCAGGCATTGGCAGCCCACACGGCACCGAAAACCAGGGCTCCGGCGGTAAATATGGGATAACCGACAGCAATTGCGGTGTATGTTGTTTTATCCAGCTTTACCCTTTTTTCCTCATCCTTCGTCGCAAGAAGCATAATCGATGAAACAAAAGCGACAACAAAAAAAGCTTCCCCTATGAATGCAAATGTAACATGAAGTACCAGCCACCAGGACTGGAGGGCGGGAATGGGCGGGTTGATTGTATCCGGAGCAATGGGAGATGAGGCAACAGCCAGCAGGGCCAGAGATACAACGGTTCCTCCGAAAACAATAACAGAGGCAAACCGCTCCCTGTACCGCAGTTTCCCGGCGGCAAGGATTATCATGATAACCGCTGAAAAGAACACCAAAGATTCATAAGTATTGGTAATCGCAACAAAATTGATTTTGATACTGCGGATAATCAGATCCGTCAGCAGAAGGGCAGCAGAGAGAAGAAGCAGATACGAAGAGAGACCCTCTTTTGATTTTTTTCCGCTGCTATTCCTGAAGAGAAAAACAATCATGATAACAAGAGCCGATAATTGAAGTACAAATGCGAAGGTAGCGAGCATCAGTTCATATCTCCCAGTTTCTGATAAAAGCTTAAAAACATTCCGATACAGAGAAGAATCAGTGACAGGTAAATAAGAATTATGCCTTTTTGAGTAACAACCTGCAGGCCGGATTCGCTGTGTACCAGCAGGTCGCTGAGCAGGATTCCTGAAAAATCCTCACCGGCGAAAAGGCTTATCTGTGTCCGTTTACCGTCTTTTTCCTGAATAAAAACAGCCGCGTTACCCTCGGGAGTCGACTGGTATTCGAGAAAACCGATGAATCCCCCCTCAAAGGGCATGGCTTCACCGGGTTTTATTGTTACTTTTTCACCATCCCTTTCGAAAACCGCCACCGCATCATTTTTGTAGGAGCTCTGGAAAATCCGGTACCTGCCGACTCTCAAGGGTTTATTCACCTCAATGCTGAAAGTTTTCTCTACATCCTTCCCGTTTAACACTTCAACCCTGCTGATCCAGTCCTTGGGCCGGCCGTCATCGTACATCTCAAAATCAAAGTTCTTCAGACGTATCGTCTTTCCATCCGGTAATTCAAAGCCCCCCCCTTCGGCCAGAAATACAACGGTTTCCTGCCTTGAAAAAAGGGTAAATCCCCCGGCCACAATAAGTAAAAGCAAGCTCAGATGTATCAGATCCGGCCCGATTCTCAAGGGAGCTTTCCGGCGAAGTCTGCCGGAGAGACGGCGCAGAGTACAGGCCAGCAGGTTACAAAAAATATGGCCAGAGGAACCAGAAAAAGAGCAGACCGCCAGAACTTATTGAACTGAACCCGGATAATCGCATTCCCCAATCCGTTACCGAAGTTTTCAGTGTAAAAGGAAGCCTCCCTTCCCTGGGGAACCAACGTGGCCAGTATGGCAAGAACTACCAGCAGCGAGATTACAGCTATGGCAATTTTCAGAGAAGAGAGGAACCTGATCAGTTTACTCATATCAGATCAGCTCTCCCCTGCGGCATCTTCATACTCACCGTAATAATCCGATATGGTTTCCCTTTCCCGGGAGCTCAAAGGGGTTGTAAACCATTTGTGTTCCGGTCTGGAAAGTATATCCTTACTTACGCCGGGAAGTAATTCTTCAGCTTCCGGGATTAATTCCATGTAGAATCTCTCGGCAATATCGTAAAAGCCATGCCACTGGACGTAATCCGGCCCCATCATGGCAAGACCATTCCGGGCTCTTCGTCCTTCATGATGCCAGAGATAGAACCAGGTCCAGTCCATTTTTTCATTGAAGGGAATATCATCCAGTAATCCGGCCTCGGTCAGCTGTGTCATCATCTCCTGTCCCGGGACGGCAAATTTATCGTTGTAAAGGTTGATACCGGCATCGTACTGCTGGTAGAAATTTTCAACGTATTGAGGACTGTGGCAGTTCATGCAGACTTCCTGCATCGATTTTCTCTTTGCATCGGAGTCTTCGGTCTTAAATGACACCGGAGCCCTGATATTCCAGGAAAGTCTCTTCCCGATATCGTGAGTTCTCCCCTGATTCACCGTTGCCGAGACATGACAGGTTGCGCAGGTGGGTGCGGCGCTGTAATCCCGTCCCAGCACCCAGGAGGGAGAATCCATATTCATCTCTTCGGTATGACTCCTGTAGGCGATGTTGTGCTTTGACTCTTCGTACACCTCCATCTGAGGATGATCCGGTCCCAGATGACATCGTCCGCAGGTTTCAGGAGCACGTGCCTGGGCCAGAGAAAAATCATGCCTCGAATGACAGGCGGCGCAGGAACCGGTTGACCCGTCCGGATTCACCCGGCCGATTCCGAAATTGGGCCAGGTATCGGCGCTGAGTTTTCCATCATCAGCAACTTTGACAAAAGATCCATGGCACTGCTGGCAGCCGTTAACCGAGGCACTGGGCCCTTCAACCACTTCACCCAGAAAATTGTCCAGACTGCCCAACACCTCACCGGCCTTGGCATGGTGAGAATTGATAAACTGATCCGCTTCCAGAGCGTGGCATTCAGCACAGTCTGTAGGGGATACAATGGTGGAAATAAATGCATCAAAGTGTTCAAAACCGTCAACATCTCCCTCATCGGCAAAATGACATTCAGCGCAGCCGACACCGGCTTCACTGTGTCCGCTTCCGTCCCAGCTGCTGACAATACCCGGAGTTTTTTTGGTATGACACTCCAGGCAGCGTTTTGAGTCTGAGCTGACAACAGAATCAGAGGTACTGAGTACCAGGGCCTGATTCTCGTCAATCGAACACGATACCGTCAGCAGCAGCATGGTTCCTAAAACCAGTAGTACACATAACCTCACCTGTTTCCCCCTCATATCAATAATAATCCCGGAGACTTCTGAGCTTTTCGGCATGCTCGGCTTCAAAGAGAGCCAGGCCTCCGATAAATTCCTTGAAACTGCCGGACACGGAAGCCGCGGCATTGCTGTACATGCTTTGCGCATGATCTTCTCTGGCAATAGCCAGGACAATAAGCTCGGATACCGACATTCCTTCGGTGTACTCTTCCGGCATGGATAATTTAAAATCCGGGGGAAACTGAAGAAATGCACGATTCTCACCAATCTCATATTCTCTTAATATCTTCGCATGAGCCTCTTCCTGCTTCTCCAGGAGTTCGGCAAGGGCCTTCACCGGTTCCGCAAGGTTTGATGTCAGCATTTTCCTGTAAAACAGGGCTGAGTCTTCTTCAAACTCCACCGCGAGTTTCAAAAAATCGACGATGGACAGGAAATTATCCTTAGAATTTGTCATACCAGATCCTTTCATCACTCACACCCTTGGAAACAAGAACCTCAGTGACAGCGTCTATCATAATGGGCGGACCGCAGAGATAAGCCTCACCGTTAACATCTCCGGGAAGAGCCTTATCCATAACACTGTGGATAAAACCGGATTTACCCGTCCAGTCTTCATCGGGTTCTGAGAGGGCCGGAAAGTATTTAAGCCCTGCTTCCCGCTCATCCAGTTCGGCAAATATTTCATGATCGTAGAGATCTTCAGTGCTCCGGGCGCCGTAGAAAAGCCAGAGAGTTCTATTGAGATTATGCCTCTGCCAATGAAGTAGAATTGACTTGATAGGGGCCAGACCCACTCCCCCGGCAACACAGATAATATCCCTGTGAGAATCCTCTCTCAGATAAAAGTCGCCGTAGGGTCCTGAAAAATCCAGCTCGTCACCTACAGACAGGGAATGGATATAGCCCGACCCCACCCCGTCGGGGATGAGCTTGACGTTGATTTCAATCTGTTTTTTTTCATCAGGGCAGCTGGACATGGAATAGGCCCTGTAGTCACTCTCCCCGGAACCGGGAATTTTTATCTGTACATACTGACCCGGCTTGTATGTAATCTCATCCTCTGTGGAAAGGGCTATTCCAACCCTCCGGATATCCGAAGTGACAGGATCAGAAATTACAATTTTTCCCTCATACTCCTGGATGTTCAGGTACTCTTCGGGAATGTGCAGTTTCAGATTATTCTTAACTTTTAATTGGCAGGTTAAACGGTATCCCTGCTTCTTCTCTGCAGAACTGAGCATGAGTTCTTCTGTCGGCAGAATGCTGCCTCCGCCCTCTGTCACAATGAGCTTACAGTAACCGCAGGTTCCCTTTCCCCCGCAGGCTGAAGGGATAAAATATTTACTTTCAAAAAGGTTACGCAGGAGAGTGGTACCCCCCCGTGCCTGAACTTCTTTGTCATTATTGATAGTAAGGGTACAGGGGCCGTAGTTGTTAATCACCCGGTCCATGAATATCAGAAGAAGGGCAATTATCAGAGCGAATGAATTCGAAAAAATCAGGGCTTTCAGTATCATCAGCCGCTTACCCCGGTAAAACCGATGAAACCCAGGGCCATGATACCGGCGATGATGGCGGTAATCCCCGGGTCACCAAAATTAGCAAGAGGTTTGGAGAATACCAGATTTCTTCTCAAACCGCCCATGGTGACGATCGCCAGCAGCCATCCCACCCCGGAACCGAATGAATAGAGAACCGTTTCAATAAAACCGTAGGATCTGAGTACCATAAACAAAGAGATTCCCAGAATGGCGCAGTTGACGGTAATCAGCGGCAGAAATATCCCGAAAGATAGATACATAACGGGGAAGTACCGGTCGATAACAATTTCCAGTATCTGAACGATGGTGGCAATAGTGACGATGAACACCAGGAACTGCAGGAATTCCAGCCCCAGAGGCACCAGAAGCAGATTCTGAATCAGCCAGTTTGCCGATGCGGTTAAGGTCATCACCATGGTGACGGCGATTCCCATTCCGGCGGCCACGTCAATTTTTTTGGAAATGGTGACAAAAGGGCACATCCCCAGAAAATAGGAAAGGGCGATGTTACTGGTGATAACCGATGCGAAGAGAAGGAGAAACAGATTCATGATTTCTTCCCCCGGTTACGTATCGCATTGATGATGAGAATAAATGTACCCAATGCGAAGAAAGCACCGGGAGGTATGGTAAAAAGAGCCACATGGGGAAATTGATCGGGAAGAACGGCAAACCCGAGTATCGATCCGAATCCGATCAGTTCCCTGAAGATAGAAATGATAGTCAGGGAAAAAGTGTAACCCAGGCCGACACCCAGGGCATCGGAAACCGAAAGTCCCACCGTGTTGTTTATCGCATAAGCTTCCGCCCGGCCCATGAGTATGCAATTTGTAATAATCAGGGCAACATAGGGCCCCAGAGCCTTACTGGCTTCGGGCAGTACTATTTTCAGAACCATATCCACGGTAATCACCAGGCTGGAGATGATGAGCATGTAAGCGATCATACGAACCCTTTCAGGTATGAGATTCCGCAGAGAACTGATGATGGCGGAATTCACCACCAGCACCAGAGTGACAGCGATACTCATCACCAGGGCATTGCTTACCAGATTTGTAACGGCCAACGTGGAACAGAGTCCCAGCATCATTCCGAAGATGGGATTGTTGTGCCAGACACCTTCTTTGAACACCATCCAGTTTTTTGTTTTAAACAGACGGTATCCTTTTTTCGGGACTCTGAGATTTACCGAATCACCCATAATCAATTCCCGCCCTCAGAAAAAAGAATATCCGATTCTCTTTCCAGATTTTCCAGTCCCCTGTTTATCAGATTTTCAAGAGCCTGACTCGTCTTGGTTGCCCCGGAGATGGCGTCCACCTCATTGGCCCGGGTTGCAAACTTGACA
Organism: Spirochaetota bacterium; assembly: GCA_003644105.1. GTDB lineage: Bacteria > Spirochaetota > Spirochaetia > DSM-2461 > DSM-2461 > UBA2779. Next base: position 8,308 of record QNBK01000096.1, read on the forward strand.
ACCTTCACTTCCGGTTTGATATCAAGCCCGGAAAAAGAATCCTGAAAGGCCTTCTCGGATATGCGCCCTCCAAGGCCCGGTGTTTCCCCCTGGGAGAGAACCCGGAGACCGAAAATCTCCTCTTTATCAGCGTCCACAGCAAGAAGAACTTCAATCTGACTCCAGAGTCCCGGCCCATCAGCTTTGAAGACAACTGTTTTACGCTCAGGATTCTTTTCCACATAAAACACCCGGGATCCGATATTAAGCGTTTTGAAATTCCGGGCAAAATCCGACTCAACGGTTTCTTCGGTATACTGATAGTCGTAGAGATCCAATATCTCGGCATACAACCGACGGTTGAACACCGCCGAGGCCCTGTCGTAGGCCAGCTTACCGCCGGTGAGCAGCAGAGTGCAGATGGAGAAAAGTATCAGAAGGAATACAACCATGCGGAAATCCCTCATGCCTTCTCCTTCCTGAAACGTTTTTGAAGAACAGCATGATCGACTATTCCGGTGAAAATACCTGCAAGCAGAACGGCGTAAAGAATTCCATCGGGGAAGGCCGAGAACAAGCGAATCAGAGCTCCTGCAATACCGGCGATAATACCGGTAATCCAGCGTCCCTGAAAGGTTCTGGAAATTGTTCTCTGGTCCGGAAGAATGAAAAAGGCCGTTAACAGCGTGTTTCCCATCAACAGATCCACCGCTCCCCCGCTCAAGCCGGGCATGGTGAGGTCAACAAGAAAAAAGACGACCAGATAGGATAAGATAAATGACAGAAATATTCGGAAATCAACAGCCCGCAGTAGAAGCAGCAGAGTTCCCAGAAGAAGAATAACAAGGGGATAGGCCGCACCCGATGGCTGGGGAAACTCACCCCGGAAAAGAGCAGTTGCCAACCCCTGAGTGCCGGCAGAAAAGAGGATGTAGGGATTATCCACCGTTGGGACACCGGCGGCCCAATGGGAGAAACCGGTAAAAACACCTGAAAAGGGATAAACATAGCCGTACCCGAATGCCTGGGCAAAACTCAAAGAAGCGAAGGTCCAGCCGAAAGCAACCGGGGAAACAATGGCTCGCCCATGCCCTCCGAAAAAAACAACGGTAAACATCAAAGCAAAGAATATGGCCATTGAGGCCTGAAGCAGAGGCAGGGCCGGGGGGAACACAAGAGGAAGAAGAAACCAGGCTGTTACCCCATACCCCCGCTTTGAATCCTTCTGTATTCTCCGGGCACCCTCCTCAAGAAGGATACCCAGGGTACAGGAGATAAGAAGAAGAACCCCGAGACGCCATCCGTAACG
>QNBK01000097.1 GCA_003644105.1 Spirochaetota bacterium
AAAGGAAGACTGAGAAAAGAAAGAAAACCGCAAGGAAATGGCGCAGATTAAATGTTTTCATCACATTAATAGAATCGGCTGAATTAAGAGTGTCACTGAGAATGATTCCACCTTATTCCACCGTAACACTCTTGGCCAGGTTCCTCGGTTGGTCCACATCCCGTCCCAGTTCCAGAGCACAGTAATAAGCGAATAACTGCAGGGGAACCACCATCAGAAAGGGAGAGAACAACTCGTCGGACTTCGGAACAAAAAACACATCATCGGCAATCTGTGCCGCCTCATCATCCCCTTCAACGCAAAGAGCAATTACCGGGCCCTTTCTGGCCTTGATTTCCTTCATGTTGGAAAGCACCTTGTCCCGCAGATGATCGTCAGGAACAATCAGGAGGCTGGGAGTCAGCTCATTTATCAGAGCGATGGGGCCGTGCTTTATTTCGGCGGCGCTGTAGCCCTCGGCATGAATATAGGCCACTTCCTTGAGTTTGAGAGCCCCCTCCATAGCCACCGGAAAATTCACCCCCCGGCCGAGAAAGAGAAAGTCCCTGGCCTTATGATACTTCTTCGCCAGTTTCCGGATTCCATCTTCATTCTCCAGTATTTTCTTTATACCGGGCTGCAGCCCCGTTAAACCGGCAATAAAGCGCTTTCCTTCAGGCCAGGCCATATGACGCATCCGGGCCATCTTCAGCAGAAACAAATACATCGCTGTCAACTGGCTGGTAAAGGCCTTGGTGGAAGCCACCGCTATCTCCGGGCCTGAATGAATATACACCCCGCCGTCGGATTCTCTGGCGATGGTGGATCCCACAACGTTGCAGATTCCCAGTACCCGGGCGCCTTTACGCTGGAGCTCCCGGACAGCCATCAGGGTATCCAGGGTTTCCCCGGACTGGCTCATGGCAAAGTACAGAGTACCTTCCTCCACTATGGGATTCCGGTAGCGCAGTTCTGATGCCAGCTCGGTAACAGAGGGAATACGGGCCAGGGACTCCAGAAGATAGGCGGCAACCCTTCCGGCGTAATAACTGGTTCCCGCGGCGATGATAACGATGCGTTTTACCCCCAGCAGCTCCATCTCGGACATATTCAAACCACCGAGAACCGCCGTAGCCAGATCCTCATCTATCCGGCCGCCCATAGCCCGGGGTATGGATTCAATCTGCTCATGAATTTCTTTGAGCATGAAGTGGGAATACGCCCCTTTTTCCATCTCCTCAAGCTCCCAGGAAATACTGTCCACCGTCTTGTCCACCGGGCGGTTCCGCATATCGGTAACCTCATACCCCCCGGAGTCCAGGCGGACAACTTCACCATCTTCGAAATACACCACCTGTTTTGTATGGGCAATCATGGCACTCACATCGCTGGCGATAAACATCTCGCCATCCCCCAGGCCCAGCACCATCGGGGAACCATTTCTCGCCCCGATAATCTCATCGGGATGGTCACTATGCATCACCAGAATCCCGTAAGTTCCCTTCAGCAGTGATACTGATAACTTGACTGCGGCCTCAAGATTCCCCTCGTAAAAAGATTCCACAAGATGGGCAATCACCTCGGAATCCGTATCCGCCAGAAAGCGATGCCCCTCCCCTTCCAGGCGGTCTTTCAGGCTCATGTAATTTTCGATAATACCGTTATGACAGATAGCAATTTTCCCATCACAGCTGCAGTGGGGGTGGGCGTTCACATCACTCACCCCGCCATGGGTGGCCCATCGTGTATGACCGATCCCCCAGTTTCCCTCCAGTGATTCAGGTACCGTATCCCGGAGAACCTGAATCTTCCCTTCCTTTTTGTAGATCTGTAAACCTTCTGCCGATCCGACACTGATTCCTGAGGAGTCATAGCCCCTGTATTCCAGGCGTTTAAGCCCGGTCAGCAGCACATCCGAGGCCTTTCTCGGTCCGCAATAGCCGATAATTCCGCACATTTCTATCACACCTCTCAAGCAGATACGGTTTTCTCACAGTTATCTGATGTATGAACGCACAAGATTATACAGTAAACCCACCCTCAGTTATCGGGCAAAATCGAGGCATTTCCAGAATCATTCAGCTCACCCTGCTCTTACTCAGTTCCTGTGCACCGGGGATGGATGTCGGCGGTCCGCCTTTTTCTGTTGACCTCCTCCCGCCGGAACTGCAGATGGCCGTCACTCCTGACGGCCGGAGTATCCGCTTTGTTTTTGATGAGGAAGTAAATCCCACACCGGCAGAAATCACCGTTCAGCCGGAATTACCCGTTGCATCAGTAACAGCAGAGGAGAACTCTCTTACCGTAGCATTCGCCGCCGATCAGCTGATTGGAAAAGCCTACACCGCCCGTGTCACCATCGGGGACAACAGCGGGAATACCCTGTCTTTTCTCTACAGCTTCAGCGGCTGGAATCCCCGGGTACCCGAAATTCTGATTAATGAATTAAACCCCCGGGGCTCGGGGAACAACCCCGACTGTATGGAACTCTTTACCGTAACCGGCGGCAACCTTGGGGGCCTGTGCCTGAAAATCGGAACTTCCACCCGATACTCCAGTGAGATAATATTCCCGGCCATTGAGATTCCAGACGGGGAATATATACTGATACACGCAAAAGCCGAAGGTATACCCGAAGAAATCGATGAACTTGAAAACTTAAGTGAATCCGGCGGCCTGCTGGCTTCGGATACCGCCCGGGACTTCTGGATACCCGGAGCCCCGGGACTGCCGGGAAACAACGGGGCAGTAACCCTCTACAACCGGAAAGGCGGAGAGGTAATCGATGCTGTGCTCTGGTCGAACAGAGCCGATGACAGTAATGATGAAAAACTGGGATGGACCAGTGAGGGTTATATATTTGCATCAGAACTGGGAATGCTGAATGCGTGGGATGCGGAAATTGCAGGAGTTCCATACCCCTCTGAAGCAATTGACGTATCCCATTCAACGGCCACCCGCTCGTTATGCCGGGCAGGGATTCCCGAAGACAGCAACAGGAATATCGACTGGCATACAGTCCCCACCAGAGGAGGAACTTTCGGCGGGGTTAATACAGATGAGGTTTATGTTCCATGAAAATGAAATTAAATTAACTTCTCAAACATTTCCAGAATGGTCGCCCTGGGAACGACACCAACCTGGTGTGCGGCAATTTCACCCTTATGAAAAACCATGAGAGTGGGAATACTCTGAATCATGTACTTACTCGCCGTTTGTGGACATTCATCAACATTCAGTTTGGCCACTTTAATCTTCCCTTCATACTCTCCGGCCATTTTTTCCACCAGGGGAGAGAGCATCCTGCAGGGGACACACCACTCCGCCCAGAAATCTACCAGAACGGGTAGCTCTGACTGAAGAACCTCACTGTTAAATATCTCATCTGTTAAAATAATTTCAGACATTTGTCATTCTCCTATCTCCTAACGTCTTTTAAGGTCTTTGATTCTAAAATCACCGATCATGCCCTGTATGTACTCCAGAGCTTTATTCACATCATCACCAGGGGCTACCTGTTGTAAAGCCTGCTCACAGACACCCAGCAGGTCGTGGAGGAAAAAAGCCACACTTTTAAGAGCCTCCTGAGTTTCTCTGATGATTTCTTTCTTTGATGCAGATGGAGCTGCAAGCGTTCTGCGGTACCGTTCCAGTTCTTCGGGAAGCCGTCCCTTCCGGGTGGCCACAAATCGCCAGAACCTCTGCTCAATATTCATTCTGTCAATCTGACCCGCTCTGGGGAAAGCCCTTCTCAGATACGTTTCAAGGCTGCTCCAATACCTTTTGTCCAGCAGTTCCATGGCTCCGTACAATCTGGCGATTTCAGGATCAGCATCCGGATGTATCTCCAGAGCAGGATAATGCTCAATACGCTGCCGGTACTCGTCCAGCACCTTGTCCGCAAAGGACTCACCGGCCAGTCTGCGGCGGCGGGCTTCCTCACGGAGAGAAATGGCCTGCTCTCTCTCCAATGTTACGGTTTCCAGGTCTTCAAAAGCCTTTAATTCATCATCAAGAAAACGAGCCGGATCTCTGCCGGTATTCTTTGCATGACGAACCCGGTCTTCAAATGATTCCAGAAGAGAAGGATTCAGCGCATTATCGAAAATGAGGTGCTCATATCGGGAAGTCAACCCGTCTAAAGCTTCTTTATATTCGGTTTTATTAAAACCTCGTCCTTTGCCCAGCACACCTCCATTATGGTGAGGAGCCGATTGGTTGGCAAGAAGAGCCGGAAACAAAACAGGGACCGCTCAACGGTCCCTGTTTTGTTTCAGTATGCCGGAACCGCTGCTTTCTCCTCTGCAGCTTCCGCTTCCACAGTTTCCGTATCCCCGTTTTCATCTACAGCATCACTCTTCGGCCGGGCCCGGAACTCCACATGTTCACCGACAATGCGGACTCTCGAGCGGGGTTCACCGTCGGCATTGGCCCATCGGTCCTGCTTGAGCCGGCCTACAACCCGGACACCCCGGCCTTTGGTGAGATACTCGCCGCAGGTTTCCGCCAGGCGCGACCAGACTTCAACATCGAAAAAGCCCACCTCTTCCTGCCGATCTCCTTCGGATTTGTAATACCTGTTTGAAGCCACTGTGAAGTGGCAAACAGCCGTTCCCTTCGGGGTTGTATCCATCAACGGATCCCGGGTGAGATTTCCCTCAAGAATGATGGAGTTTAAATTATTCATCGCTTTACCTCCTACAACAGTCAAGCGTTATCAGCTATAACTGCCGTAAAAGGCGAATATCTTGAGGAGTAATAAAAAAACTTCAAAAAAAGCCGGAATTACTGCCGGGAGAGGTCTTCTTCCGCCGCATCTTTTACAAGTTGGCTCATACCCTTCCTGCAAATCATCACCCGGCCGTTGGCGACTACAACAATGAGATCTTCCACCCCGCAGAGAGCCACAGGCCGGTCGGAGTAAACATAATTCCCTTCAGACTCATAACTGTAAACCGGCTCTTCGGATTTATTATCAAGCTCGGCAATCACATCCCAGCTTCCCACATCGTTCCAGTCAAACCCGGCTTTCACCATTCGGATTTTATCCGTTTTTTCCATAACGGCATAATCCATTGAGATGCCCGGGCAGCCCTCATAAAGAAATCTTAATATCTCCGCCGGTTCATAAATCCGGATATCTGCATCCATACGGAACGAAAACCATTTCTCTTCCGGGTTTAGGAAGACTTTTGAAACTTCCGGGGTGCAGGACGCCAGTTCAGCGAGAAAGACATCATTTCTGTAAGTGAACAGACCGGAGTTCCAGTAGTGCCGGCCGGAGGCAAGGTATTTCTCTGCGGTTTCGGCATCCGGTTTCTCCCGGAACGATTTAACCTCAAATCCAGCCCCCACTATGCCGCCTGTTTCAATATAACCGTAACCGGTAGCCGGGCTGTCCGGGACTATACCGAAGGGTACAATAAAACCGTTTTGAGCTTCATCAGAAGCTGTCTCAACAGATGCGGCGAACCCTTCCCGAAGTGTTATCAGATGATCCGCCGGCATAACAAGGCAGGTTTCATCTATTCTCCCGTCCAGGTTCATCCTGGCGGCTGCCAGGGCCAGGGCCGGTGCCGTATTTCTGGCAATAGGTTCAGCCAGTATCACAACTCTCGAACGCCACTCCCCGGTAAGAGAGAGACATTCCTCCACCGCCGCATCAACATGATCCTCATGTGTTACTACATAGACATTTCCGGAAATCCCCAGGTTAAAGGCCCTCTCCAATGTTCCCCGGAAAAGAGTTGTCTCTCCATCTACCCGAAGAAACTGCTTGGGACGCTTTCCCATTGATGCCGGCCAGAGCCTTTTCCCGGCACCTCCGGCCATGATAATAACATTTTCAACCATATTCTCTATTGCTCCTTATTTGAATCACACCCTATTATTGAAGTCTATCCTGCGAATCACGAGGTAAGGAAGATGGCTTTTAAACTCTCAATATATCCCTGGGTTCACAGTGCCCATTACAACGGTAAAACCTGGACTGATGAATACATCGAACAGAAACACCTCACCCCTGCAGAGGAAGCGGCTCTGAATGAAGAGGCCCAGCTTGCTCTGGCCAACGAACGAAACACCTTTCCCCAATTCCCCCTGGTTAATTATACAACGCAATACGGCCTCAGCTGCTTTGAGGGTATAAAAGCCTATCCCCAGCCCGACGGCTCACTGAAACTCTTTCGTCCCGACCGGAACTGTTCCAGGATGGCCTCCTCCATGAAGGGCCTTCGTATGCCGCCGGTGGACGAACAGTTATTACTCAAGGGCATTCTGGAGACAGTTAAGCGCAATTCAGACCTGGGGTTCACACCGAAATATGATACCGCCTGGGAGAATGACTTCTGGCAGAGCGCTGCTTCGGTTTATATCAGACCGTTCACCTATTCTGAACCGGGGATCGGAGTTAACACATCAATAAACCCCTGGGTTATCACCGTCAGCACCACCGTTTCCGCTTATTTTGTTCCAGGGAAAAATGAGGCGGTTACATCCAATCGGATTCGGGCAACACCGAACGGCACCGGGTGGATTAAAACGGCGGCAAACTACGTTGTTTCAACTCTGGCAAAAAGTGAAGCTGTGGATGAAGGCTACATGGAAGCCATATTCCTCGATGCGGCAACCGGAAAAAATATCGAGGAAGGCACCTCCTGCAACTTTTTTGCACTCTTCCCGGGAAACAAGCTGATAACCCCGGCTCTTCACGATACCATACTCCCGGGAATCACCAGGAGTTCGATCATCACTCTGGCCGGAGACCGGGGACTTGAAGTGATTGAGACAGACCTGCCGGTAAGCGATGTTCTGGAAAATGCCGAAGAATGCTTTGTTACCGGAACTGCAGCGGGAATTACCCCTTTGGGATCGTTGACTCACAAGGGTGATAAGCGAGATTTCTCCAGCATGAATGATAACTCCTTATCCATGAATCTCCTCAAGGAACTCAAGGGGATACAGTACGGAGCCGTTGAAGACCGCTACGGTTGGATGACCGGCGTTTAGTCTCAGTTGCCGTGAAGATCTGAGGGGATATCCGGATACATCATATAAAGATCCGTTCCTTCAGGAGCTTTCTCCAGACCGAGAAGCCTCATCCGGTTCAGATACGGTATGGTGGTGCTCTCTTCCAGCAGCTTAAGGCCGTTCACGTCTTTGACAATCCGTTCACCATCAATATTTCTCACAGCTGAAGCACCCCGGCTGATTACATCCGGCATATCCTCATACACCTCATCAAGGTACTCTGATGCCATGGTAAAAGCGCTCAAGGCAGCAGCATAGTCACCTCCGCCGCCTCCCCTGGCTGCTGAACGTGCCCGTCCAACCCCCAGATTATTCCAGGCAATGATGTAACGCAGGAGAAGTTCCGAGTGACTCTGTTTGTCCAGCGGGTTCAGCACCCCTCCGGTTCTGCTCAATTCATCATCCAGAAGATCCAGAGCCCTGGCATACTGATTCCGGGAAGCCTCATAATCACCGCTTTTCAGCAATACCGTCGCCAAAGCTATCCTGACTTCATAATCATCCGGCTTTAATCTCGCCACCCTGTGAAAATCCAGGAGAGCATCATCCCTGGCCATCTCGTAGCGTGCATAGCCCCGGCGGTACAAAGAACCTGTGGGAAGTCCCGTGTCCCGCCGGCTCCCTGCAAAAAGCTTCTGGGCTTCAGTAAAATAGTAATCTGCAAGATCCAGTTCTGCATACCGGTCAGATCCTTCTTTTACCAGTTCCTGGTTTGAAGCAAGGGTGAGCTGCAGACCCGAAGACTTCCCCCCGGATTCAATACCGACATATTTCAGGTTTCCAAGGTCCAGATAAATCTGTCCGAATGCCGGATCTGCACCAAGTTGATTCCGGCTCCTGGCATCTTCATACAAACTTACAGATTTGTGGTAACTGGATCCCGCATCAATCAAATCACCGTTTAAGGCCTGGACACGTCCCATCCCCCCGAGAGTGAGTATTCTGATTTCCAGGTTCCTTCGGGTTAAAGATTCCCGGCCTTCCAGATTTACCAGAGTTCGCTTATACGCAGAGAGTTCTTTTTGCTCATCCTCTGCCTGCCGCCAGAACATAGCATCCATAAACGAAGCCTCGGATGACTGAAGGTCAGCAGAAATTGCAAGATCTATGAAACGGCGGGCCTCTTTTTCATTACTTTTAGCCAGCTGATAATTTCCAAGACCGGCATATACTTCCGATGCCAGCTGAGGAGAATCGGTACGCCCGGCAATCTCATTATCAAAAATCGGAAGCAGCCGCTCAATTTCATCACTGTCTTTCAGACGGAGATGATATCTCATCATTGAAAGTATCGCCTTCTCATCATTTCGGGAGAGTTCCAGCACCTTGGCGTAACGCTTACGGGCTTCTTCATATTTGGTAGGATCATCCTCAGCCCAATCGAGTAAAACATCCCCTGCGGCAAGAGTATAATCCCTGTCCCATTCCAACCGGCCGGCAACTGGTGCACTTTCAATGAGATTAAATGCTTCCTGGTATTTTCCCAGTACTCCGGAGAGAAATCTGGAATACTCAAGGCGAACATCTTTTGAACCCGGTTTGATACTGAGATAGCCTTCATAAAACTGCATGGCTGTATCCCATTGTTTCCGGCGTCTGAGAGCTCGGGCGTACTTCAGCCATTCGTTATCGGTCTTCCAGCCTTTTACAACAATGGGAGAATCGGCAATCCGGTCCGGATCCTTATCCTCAGAATAAAAGAGAGGCCAGCCATCCCAGGCATCATGAAAATACTCTTCTGCTTTTTCAACATCGTCAACCTTGATGGCATCCAGCCCAAGCTGGTACAGTTGATTGGCTTTGAGTGGACGATAAACCCACATGAATATCGAGGCGCCTAGAACCCAACTGATACTGATAACCAGCAGCACTATCCGGATAACCGGCCAACCCTCCCGAACCAGCTGATACACCAGAGAAGCCCGGCGCACCTCCAGGGCCAAACCTGAGCGTTTCTCATAACTTCTGGGAAGGTCAATTTTACGTTTTGTAAGAGTTTTGAATCTGGCTGCCAGGCTTTTCGGGGTTTCTCCGTTAATCAAGGCATCAATAATGGGCTTTAAATCTTCAGGGCTACGGCGTTCGTCGGCCAACAGCTCCTCAAGAGCTATTTTCAGATTGCGGGGGAGCGACGCGAGGGTCTGACGAATTGCGTTAAAGTCCTCTTCGAAAATGGAAAACGGTTTCTCATCATCTTCAGATGCTTCGTCAAGAGAATGTTCAAGTTGATCCAGATCGACACCGAGGTCTCCGGAATATACGTCATCACCCTCTTTAAAGTTGTATTGATCCCCGAAATCGTCCATTGAAAACTGTTGGGAATCATCATCCAGATCGCTGATATCGGAAAGAACATCCGCACCGAGTTCCTCCTCAAAGTTCAGCTCTTCATCAAGGGAAAGAGAATCCGGGGATTCTGCGTCTAAAGAATCCAGATCGCCAAGGTTGTCTACGGCTGATTCAACATCTGGAATATCTGTCAGCCCGTCATCTTCTGCTGCGCTATCCAGATCGTCCAGTTC
>QNBK01000098.1 GCA_003644105.1 Spirochaetota bacterium
GCCAGAAACTCGTTCCAGACGGGGAGGGCCTGTTCATAGACCGAGATTCCTTTTTCCAGGATTACGGCCCAGATAACTCGACGATCTGATGCACAAGATTGCCGGGTAACCAAACCTTCCTTCTCCATGCGGTCGACGAGTCTGGTGGTGCCGCTTTGGCTGTGCCTCACCGCCTCGGCCAGATCCAGGAGGCGCAGTCGGCCATCCGGCGCCCCGGCCAGGAGCTGGAGGACATGAAAATGCAGGGCGGGAATGCTGCAGGAATCTCCCAAACGCTGTTCCCAGGTTGAGTAGAGTCCAAAAGGTGTTTCAACTAAAGTGTCCCAAACCTGAGACCAACGCACATCCATACAGGAAAAATACCACAAAATACTTGACGTTGCAAGTAATAGTAATTATATATTATTGCATATGCATTTATTGTACATGCAATGTTTGCGTATACAATTATTGTAAAAACATTATTAAGAGGTTTCCATTATGAACAAGACACTTGTCGTCTCCTATCTTCCCAACAGCCAATCGGTCACCAGGAAAGTGCTGGACTATTTCCTGGCGAATAGCCGGGGTAGTACCACCATTATTGAACGCGATCTGATGAAGAACAATCCACCAGTTTTTAACGGCGACAGCATGACCGCCTACCAGATGCGCGGCTTTATGGGCCAGGAGTTGTCTGGGGATTATGCCCGAGCCATCAAGCCTTTTGACGCACTCATTGACGAGATTAGCAATGTGGATAATGTTGTGTTTGCGTTTCCAACTCATAACTGGTCCGAACCCGGCGTAGTGAAGAGCTACATCGACGCCATACTCCAAGCCGGAAAGTTGATCAATTACGACGCCCAGGGTAAACCAACCGGAGCTCTGCAAAACCATAAGGCTCTTGTCATGTTCGCTTCAGGAGGATTCTACGAAGAGGGTAATCCGAGACGGACAATTCAGCCCGCCTTTACATTCTACCTCAACCACATGGGCATCACCGATATCGAGTTCGCCCCGGTGGGCGGAACCCTTATGGGAGAAGAAGTCACATCCAAATCGCTGGCAGCTGCCGAAGGCATTGTTGACGGGGTGATTTCCCGCTGGTTTGCGAAAAAATAGAGCCTCGGCCTAAAACTGAAAACCGATCCGAATCGCCGTTCATGTACTTTGTTCGGATCGGCCCGAATTGACAGCAGGAATATCGGAATTCCCCTTGTCAGTATTTGTGAGTGCGGATAGGATTAATCCTTGTAATACTGGTGTGCAGGTCCGCTCCAGGCCATGCGTCTGTCGTATAATGGCTATTACCCGAGCTTCCCAAGCTCGTGACGTGAGTTCGATTCTCATCAGACGCTTCTAAATAGAAAGCCGCCTCCCTGGCGGCTTTCGTTATTCTCCAACGTAAGTCTGATGGGAATCGAAGCGGAAGCGGCGCCGAGCGATAGCGAGGATGAGCCAACAGGATGTTGGCGGAAGCCGCTGCAGACGGCTCGAAGGGAGCAAACACGAAGTTTGCGACTGGAGAGGATTCCCATCAGACGCCCTACTTAAAAAGCCCCCCAAACTGTGGATTTTCTAAGTAGGTCGGTGAAAGAAGGAAAGACCCAATGGCTTCCAGCCGTTCAACTGTAACTTTTAACCACATCCGCATAACTCCAGTTATCCTTCACAAGCTATTCAAACGGGTTTTGTATCTTAATACCGTCTGGCACGAATTTTGCTTGATTCTCCATAGGATTTATCCGGCCTGTTTTTTTTTCTGACCTCTACCGCCCGGCCGGCCGTTCTTTTCTGATTCTCAGCAGGTAACTCAGGACGAGTAAAGACTGAAAGGGAAATTGGTGTATTATAGATGTATTATCGGAGGCAGATGAACAATCATTCGAGCTACAGTCTGGGCCTCTCATCCTTCCCCCTTCTGACCGGGGAAACCATCACTGCCGCGGCGATTTTTCAGGAAACCGGCCGGAATTCCGGGGAAACCCGCAGCCGGCTTAAATCCTCCAATCTTCTTCAGCGCAGGCATTTCAGCACATCGGAAGTGGCGGTGAGGGAAGTTGTGAAGCGCCTGGCCCATGCCGATGAATGGGAGCTGGAAAACCTCAGCATGAATCAGGACATCACCGATTCCTCGTTCATCTGCTTCCTGCTGGTTTCCCGGCAGTACCCCATACTTCTGGAACTCATCCGGGGACTCATCAAGTACAAGTTCGATGCCAGGGATACCACCCTGCAGAACTATGAACTCGAATCCTGGTTCTACGGTTTTCTCGAGGAGAATCCTCCGAGAAGGGAAATCCGGGAGAGTACCTTCGGCCGTCTGGTTATCAATGCCCGGCAGATACTGCGGGAAGCCGGGCTGATTTCTCCGGCTGAGGATTATTTCACCATCCACCGGCCCAGGGTGAGCCCGGGCCTGCGTACCTACTATGAAAATCTTAAAAAAGGGGAGAATCTGGAGATGCTTCTTTTTTCCACATATCAGATCAATCAGATAATGGGCAGCCGCCGGGGAAAGGCCTCATGAGCACCACCGCCAGACAGTTCGAAAACCTCTTCTCCATCATGAGCCACGAAAAGTTCCTGAACATGGAAGGCCTGGGCAACGAAGTCCCCTTCTTCATCCACGCCTATGACATCAGGGAGCAGAACGAAATCTACGAACACATCCACCTCATCACCAGGCGCCTCACAACCGCCGGTGTGGAGACAAAGCTCATCGGCCTCTACGACATGGTGCTGGACATCCTTGGGGAAACCGGCTCTCTGGAGGATGTTTTCGATCTCGAACAGGAATCCAGTAAAAAAGAACTCAAGGAAACCTTCAGCACCCTCTTCAACCAGGATGAAATCAAGTCCTACTTCACCTCAAAGCTCCGGGAGGGGGATCAGCAGATAGTGATGATCTACCAGGTGGGGGAGGTTTTCCCCTTTCTGCGGACCCACGACATCCTCAATCAGCTTCAGTCCATCGTTACCGACACCCCTCTGGTGGTGTTCTTTCCCGGGGAGTACGTCATGTCGAAGTCCGTGGGATTTCACCTGAACCTCTTCGGAAAATTTTCCGGACCCTACTACCGGGCCTTCCGCCTCGACGACTATTTTGCCCAGGGAAACATTCATGAATAACCTTCAGAGCATTCTCAAACACGACATCACCCGCACCATCGACGGAGTTATCAAGGCCGACGACGATACCCACATCCGGCAGGAGGTGGAGGAGTACGTCCTCACCCGGGAGGTGAACAAGCATCTGGACAAGCTCATCGCCGGTTACCGGGAGTCCATCGACCAGGTCCGCCGGGGAGCCTCCTATCCCTTCAACGGGGTGTGGATCAGCGGCTATTTCGGCTCGGGAAAGTCCCACCTTCTGAAGATGCTGGCCCACATTCTGGACAGCCGGAAGTCGGAGAACCTGAACCTGGCGGAAACCTTTGCCGGGAAGATAGAAGACCAGATGCTCAAGGCCAACCTTCTCAAATGCCTGGAAACCCCCGCCGAGAGCATACTCTTCAACATCGATCAGGAAGCCGATGCCCGGAATGCCGACGGGGATTCGGCCCTGCTCTACATCTTCGAGAAGGTGTTCAACCGTCACCTGGGCTACTTCCCCTACGACCGAAACGTGGCGGAAATCGAGCGCCATCTAGAGGAGGAGGGACGCTACGAATCCTTCAAGGAGGACTACCTGCGCATCACCGGGAAGTCCTGGGAGGAAAGCCGGAAAGCCGCCCTGTCCATCGGCCGCAGCAAGCTCATCAAAGTGTTTTCCGAAAGCATGGGGATGAGCGAAGATGACGCCCGGCAGACCATCGAACATTACCGGGAAGGCGCCGCCCTTTCGGTGGAGAGCTTCGCCCAGCGGGTGCGCGCCTGGCTGGATGCCCAGGATGCAGCCGCCAGGCTGAACTTCTTCGTAGACGAAGTGGGTCAGTTCATCGCCGGAAAAACCCGGCTGATGCTCAACCTCCAGACCCTGGCCGAAACCCTGGGAACCCTCTGCGGCGGCCGGGTGTGGATATTCGTCACCAGTCAGGAAGATCTCACCTCGGTGGTGGGAGATCCCACAAAGGAACAGGTGCAGGATTTTTCCAAAATCAACGCCCGGTACCACTTCCGCATATCCCTGAGCTCCGCCGACGTCCAGGAGGTCATCCAGAAAAGGCTTCTGGACAAAACCCCCGAAGGTTCGCAGCAGCTCAAGGCCCTCTATCTCAAGGAACAGGAGAGCTTCCGCACCCTCTTCCGCTTCAGCGAAGGGGGGCAGCAGATTGTCTTCAAGGACGGCGACCAGTTCACCCTCTCCTATCCCTTCCAGGCCTACCAGTATAACCTCCTCCAGCTGGCCCTCCGGGGACTCTCGGAACACAACGCCTTCCGGGGTCAGCACATATCCCAGGGCGAACGCTCCATGCTGGAGATTTTTCAGGACGTGGCCCGGCACCTGAAAGACCGCCCCCTCTTCTCCTGGGCCACCTTCGATCTGATGTTTGAAGGCATCCGTCAAACCCTGAACAGTGCCCTCATCAACGCGGTGAATACCGCCGAGCGCAACCTGAACAACGAGACGGCCCTGCGCCTGCTGAAGATACTTCTCCTGGTGAAGTACGTCCGCACTTTCAAAGCCACCCGGGAACATCTCAAGGTTCTTCTCATAGAGGATCTGGATCAGAATTTAACCCACCTCGACGAGGCCGTAACCGAGGCCCTCAACCTGTTGGAGTTTGAAACCTATATTCAGCGGAACGGCTTCATCTACGAATACCTCACCAACGAAGAGAAGGATGTGGAGAACGAAATCAAGCAGGTTTCCGTGAGTCATGACGAGATCCGCAAGAACCTCTCGGACATGGTGTTTCCCGGCATACTGAAGATAACCACGGGAAAAATCCGCTTTGAAGACAATAAAGACGACTATCCCTTCACCCGCATCGTCGACGGCGCCCCCCAGGGGAAGCCCGCCGATCTGGCCATCCATCTGATAAGCCCCTACCACCCCCAGTTCGACGACACCCGGGCGGTGCTGGCCCAATCCATGGCCAAAAAGGAGATGCAGATAATCCTGGCTGCCGACGATGTCCTCCAGCGGGATCTGAGACTCTTCCTTCAGACCGACCTCTACTGCCGTCAGAAAGACGGTGTGGTTGAGAACGCCCAGATCCAGCGCATCGTCAGTGAAAAATTCCATAAAAACGACGAGCGTAAAAATCAGCTCAGGGCAAGACTCACCACCCTGCTGGCGGAAGCCGACCTCTATGTGATGGGCGATGCCATTCCCGCAGGTTCTCAGGACCCCGCCGTTCGTATTCATGCGGGATTTCAGTCCCTGGTGAAAAAGGCCTATCCCAAACTCCGTTTCCTGGGAAACCACCACTACAGCGAGGCTGATATCAATACCGCCCTGAACCCCTCGGAAGACCAGGCCCTTTTCAGCGGCAGCGCCTCAAAGCTCAGCGAAGCCGAGCAGGCCGTGAACAACTTCATCCGGCAGGGATTCGCCGGGAATGTTCCCGTGTCGGTCCGCAGCCTGGTGGAAGAGTTCCGGCAGGGTTCGTTCGGCTGGTCCGAATGGGGCATACTCGCCACTCTGGCCCGGCTCTACGCCCGGGAGAAAGTGGAGCTGATTCAGGGCCATTCGGTGAAGAACAGAAACGAGGTCCAGGGTTTCCTCATCAGCCGCCGGGATTTTGCAGAAGTGAGAATCAAACCCGTTCAGGATGCCAGATCCGAAGACCTGGACAGCCTCCGCTCCCTCTATCAGACCCTCTTCCACAAAACCCTCACCGCCGCCGGAGGAAAAGAAGGGGCCGTGGAATTCAAAACGGAACTTCTGAACGTGGTGCATTCCCTGGAAAGCGGTATCACCGCCAATAAATCCCGGCTTCCCTTCCTGAAGGAAGTCGAATCCCCGGTGGCCGAACTGCGGAACATCACCGACAGGGAATGGGACCACCTCCTCACCCGGCAACAGGACTATGCCGGCCGGCTCATCGAACTCTTCCAGGATGAACTGGATCCCCTGCGGCAGTTCCTCGCCGGATCCCAGCCGGGAACCTGGGAAGAACTCAATTCCTTTGCCGATACCCAGGAAGCCAACCTCCGGGAAATAGGGAAAACCGCCGAACTCGAAGAGTTCCGGGAAAAACTGAAAGAAATCCCCTACAAAAACGACGTCCTCCGGGAACTGGTGAGCCTGAGAAAGGAACTGGCTCAAGCCGTCCTGGAAGTGGCCGAAGAACAGCGCCGTAAAGCCGATGAGCACATCGAAGGACTCATGGACGATCTTTCCCGGTCAGAAGGCTTTGATACCCTGGAAGAGAGTGATAAAAAGGAGGTGAAAAAGCCCCTCTACGATGTTCAGCAGTCCCTGAAGAACCAGAACCAGCTGCTGGAAATCCGGGATGTCGTATCCACACAGTCGGCAAGTGCCTACCAGAAAGCCCAGATGAGACTGACCGAAAAGGTGAACCCCGGAGAAAAAGTAATCTTTGCCACAGCCGAGGAAAAGAAGGTGCGTTTCAACCACCCTGAACTGGTGAGCGAAGAGGACGTGAAAGCCTACGCCGCTGCCCTGCAGAATCAGTATCTGGAACTGGTGAAGCAGAACAAGCGGATTACTTTGAGCTAGGGCCGCTCCGGCTTCAGGTAAGTTAGTGAGTATTTGTGATATTATAGTAACAGCTGTTACAGTAATCCGGGTTACTATAATGATTTCCATACCCGGAGAAGGAGGAGTTCTATGACAAAAGCCATCGAGAGCCAGAGAGATACGATAGAAAAAATCATCAACTCCTTGATTAAAGTGTATAATCCCCGGTCAATTTACATCTTCGGGTCTTACGCATGGGGTACACCCGATGGGGACAGCGATCTCGACTTTGCTGTTATAGTCGATGAATCGGATCTCGATATGGCGAGCAGGATACGCCTCTCCTCAAATGAATTATGGGATATCGGCATACCGACAGATATTCTTGTTTATACAAAAGATGAAATCGAGAGAAAATCAAGCCATAGTTCAACATTGCAGCACCGGATACTGAAAGAAGGAACGAAAATTTATGAAGCCACATGAACAGTGGCTATTGAGAAAGAAAATCTGCTCCCGGCCGTAAGTATACGATGCCATCGTATAGAAAAGAGTTTTACTGGATGAACTGTAAAGATCCACTTCATTTTAATGGAGATGATATAATTTTAAAAAAGAGGAAGGCTGATGAAAAATGATATCCGCTGGATTCAGCGGCTTGATAATTATTCAAAGGCTCTGGACCGCTTGGAAAACGCCGTCAATCTGGCAGACCAGAGACCTCTCAGTGAGCTGGAACAGCAGGGACTGATACAGTCCTTTGAATACACCCACGAACTGGCCTGGAAAACACTCAAGGATTTTCTTGAAGAAAAAGGAAACAAAGAAATCTACGGATCCAGAGACGCCGTGAGAATAGCTTTTCAATACGGACTGATAGAAAACGGTGACGTGTGGATGGATATGATAAAAAGCCGGAATCTGTCCTCCCATACCTATAATGAAGAAACAGCCGAATACATTGCCAATGCTGTTTTATCAGACTATTTTCCTGAGTTTAAAAAAATCCAGGAAGAACTCGTCACCCAGAAACAGAAAGAAGAATGAATTACGGCCTGAAAAATCAAACGATTGAAAAAATCAAAGAAGTCTTCTCGCATCATCCCCGGATAGAGAAAGTAGTTTTGTACGGATCCCGGGCAAAAGGCAACTTCAAAACAGGATCGGATATAGATTTAACACTATTCGGCAGCAGCCTGGACTTTCCCCTGCTCCTCAGGGTTGAAGAAGATCTGGAAAAACTTGATTTACCATATACCTTTGACCTCTCCATTCATCGCAACATTAAAAATAAAAACCTCCTGGATCATATCTCGAGGGTCGGCACAACCTTCTATTCCAAGGAATCCCCATGAATCACCCCGCCCTGAAAAAATTCGCCCAGTCCGCAAGAACAAAACTCCGCACCCAGATCGCCTCCCGCCTGGACTACATCCTCCACAACGACGACCCCTACCTCCGCTCCCGGCAGAAAGAAAAAACCATCATCCTCCAACTCCTGGAAACCAGAGGCGAGGATCAGCTCCTCGAAGAAACCGCCTACATCTGGTTCAACCGCCTCACCGCCCTGCGCTTCATGGACAATCAGGGCATCAACCCCCTCCGCATCGTCTCCCCCGCCACCGAAGAAGAAAGCCAGCCCCAGCTCCTCTCCGAACTCCAGCAGGGCCGCATCCCCCCGCAGATATCCTCCGCCGCCGCCGAAGAAATACAGAACCACCTCCAGGGCCGCATCGCCACCCCCCATCCCGACCGGGAAGCCTATAAAACCGCCCTGCTCTCCTGGTGCAACGCCATGGCCGCCCCCATGCCCTTCCTCTTTGAAAAAATCGACGACTGGGCCGCCCTTTTACTCCCCCAGGACCTCCTCTCCGAAGAATCCATCATCACCGACATCCAGAAAGCCATCCTCCCCGAAGACACCCATGACGTGGAAATAATCGGCTGGCTCTACCAGTACTACATCTCCGAAAAGAAAGATGAAGTCTTCGCCGCCCTCAAGAAGAATAAAAAGATAACACCAGAGAACATCCCCGCCGCCACCCAGCTCTTCACCCCCGAATGGATCGTCCGTTACATGGTGGAGAACTCCCTGGGCCGTCTCTGGCTGAACAACAACCCCGCCAGTCATCTCAGATCGCAGATGCGCTACTTTGTCGAGACCGACCCCGAACAGGATATCCTGAAAGTCTCCTCTCCTGAGGAGATTAAGTTAATTGACCCCTGCTGCGGCAGCGGTCACATCCTTGTGTATGCCTTCGATCTGCTCTTCAGCATTTATGAGGAGGAAGGCTTCAGCCCCCGGGAAATCCCCCGCCTCATCCTGAAGAACAACCTCTACGGCATCGACATCGACAACCGGGCCGCCTCCCTGGCCGCCTTTGCCCTCACCATGAAGGCCCTCGAGAAGGACCGGGGGATCCTGGAGGCCGGAATCCTCCCCAACGTCATCTCCCTGCAGAACGTGGAAGTGGACAGCACCGGCCTCAAAGTATCGGCAGAATTATCCGCTTCCTTTGCATACCTGAAGGACGCCAAAAATCTGGGCTCCCTCATCCCGGTGAGCCAGAACATCCTCCCGGAGATACAGGCGCTCAAAGAAGAGTTCAGGGCGGCCCCCTCATCCGATCTGAACACTCAGGAAAAGCAGGACACCCTCTCCCTGGCCCTCACCCAGCTGGAATACCTGAGCCCCCGTTACCACTGCGTGGTAACCAATCCCCCCTACATGGGAGGCAAGGGGATGAATCCTTCGCTGGGCAGCTTCGTGAAGAAGCAGTATCCGGATTCCAAAAGCGATCTGTTTGCCGTTTTCATGGAAAAAGGACTGGAACTGTCAGTCCGAACCGGATACCTGGGGATGATCAACCAGCAGAGCTGGATGTTCCTCTCCAGCTACGAAAAACTCCGAAACAAGATA
>QNBK01000099.1 GCA_003644105.1 Spirochaetota bacterium
CAATCTGTCAAATCGGGCTGTGGGTGTGCCGTTCTCTGCAAAATCAACTCTCAAACTGCCTGAAGCAATCAAGCCTTCGTCTCCGGCGGCATCGATACTCACTTCACATCGTTCCATGTCAAAAGGGCGCCAGGTATAAACCAGAAGATGTTCAATAATCTCAAAGAACCGCCGGTTCTTGTTCTTCTCCTGCTTCCACATCATGTTATCAGCATTGAATGAGGAGATGATATGAAAGTAATTCTGCAATTTCTCCTGCTGAATCAGCTGGAGCTTATGATCGATCAGACTGATCAGCTCAGGGCTGGGAGGAGAAGAAAAACGAAAGGCAACAATGTTGATTCCCTGACGAAACCAGTATTCCAGATTAGAGATAGCGGCATCCGAACTGCCCGCTGCCGGAGAATTCAACGCTTTGATGAAATTATCAATTCCCCTGCCTCCGGGAAGAGGCTCCCAGAGCAGGGCCTCCAGGCTGCGGAAAACGGAGTTATTGGATTTTGCTCCAAGTCCGATATCAAAATCATCCACAAGCAAAGATCTGAACCGCCAGGTAAGGGTACAGTGGTCTGTACCCGATGGGCGGCAGTATCCGCTCCGGAGAAGGCTCTTTTTGATTAATGCAGCCTGTTTCCCATACAGTTTATTAAAAGTCTCATCTGTGAATATCCCGGTTCCTGTACCGGACTCATCGGCGGCGGGGTGCTGCTGAATCTGCTTGTAGAGAGGGCGGCTGTCTTTTACCTGACGAAAATGGAACTCACGTATATCGGTAATAAGAGATGAAACACCGACAAGGGATTCGATGCCGTAGCTTTGAACTACCTGGGAAGTATTCCCTGGGTTTATTTCTGAATCGCTCACAACCGTCCGATCAATAATGAAAGATTATACACCTTAATGTTCGGCATTAAGAGTCTTTCCGAACATGATAAAAGGACGGTTGAATGGCAACCGTCCTTTTATTTCGTTCATCAGTCTAAGTAAATGACTTAGTAACCGGCTTTCTATCCGAAAAGATAACCGTTTACAAGACTTTCCAGGTACTC
This sequence comes from Spirochaetota bacterium, assembly GCA_003644105.1. Lineage (GTDB taxonomy): Bacteria > Spirochaetota > Spirochaetia > DSM-2461 > DSM-2461 > UBA2779. The sequence continues at coordinate 1,050 of QNBK01000099.1, forward strand.
CTGCTTACCGCTGATAGTCGCCGGTTCACCCTTCTCTCCCAGGGCTGCCAGCTGCTCAAGGGTAAGTTTTCCCTGTTCAAAAGCGGCACCGTCACCGGAATCCCAGCTGGAGTAACGGGCTTTAAGCATCTCTGCAAGTTTACCGTTGTCAATAATCTTCTGAGCCGTAACCAAGCCCAGGGCAAAGGCATCCATTCCACCAATATGAGCAAGAAATAAATCTTCCGAATCGGTGGAATTCCGTCGTCTTTTGGCATCAAAGTTCAGCCCGCCGCTTGTGAAGCCGCCCATAGCCAGAATCTCCAGCATAGCCTGCGTTGTCTGATAAACGTCGGTGGGAAACTCGTCGGTGTCCCATCCGTTCATCAAATCTCCCCGGTTGGCATCAACGCTGCCCAGAAGTCCGGCATCCCGGCAGGTTCTCAGATCATGAACAAAATCATGCCCGGCGAGAGTGGCATGGTTGGCTTCAATATTGCATTTGAAGTCCTTGTCCAGGCCGTAGTTTCTTAAAAATCCGATCACTGTGGCCGCATCGAAATCGTACTGGTGTTTGGAGGGTTCCATGGCCTTGGGTTCAATATAAAAAGTACCGGTAAATCCGGCTTTTCGGGCGTAATCCCGGGCCATAGCCAGAAACTGCCCGATATGATCCAGTTCCCTCTTCATATCGGTGTTCCAGAGGGTCATGTACCCTTCCCGGCCGCCCCAGAATGTATAGCCCTGTCCACCAAGTTTGATAGTGGAATCAATGGCGGCTTTCACCTGATGGGCCGCATGTCCCACAACCTGAAAATCGGGGTTGCTGGCCACACCGTTCATATACCGCGGGTGGGAAAACATATTGGCCGTCCCCCAGAGCAGCTGAACACCGGTACTCTCCTGCCGCTCTTTGGCCATATCGGTGAGGGTTATCAGGTTCTTTTCAGACTCCACCTGATTTGCACCCTCAGGGGCCATGTCCACATCATGAAAGCAGTAGTAGGGGGCATCAATCTTGGTAAAAAACTCAAATGCAGCATCCAGCTTGTTTTTAGCCGACGTCATAGAATCGTTATTCCGCCAGGGATGATTAATTGTAGGGCTGCCGAAGGGATCGCTGCCGTCGCCACAGAAAGAATGCCAGTAAGCCACTGAAAACCTCAGATGTTCTTTCATGGTTTTCCCGCCGACAAGCTGTTCAGGATTGTAGAACTTGAATGCCAGAGGATTATCCGACCCGCTGCCCTCGAAGGCCACTTTCCCGATTCCCGGGAAGTACTCTTTGTTTCCGATAAAGATACTACTCATTATTCTAACTCCTTGATTTAATTTCCTTATTTTCTCCAGGGATACACGGGGAGGCTTATCCCCGAACTTCAGCTGTACAGAGGCGAGAGGGCATCCAGCCAGCTGCGGTACCGGGCATAGCCCTCATCATAGGCGGCACGGAGCTCCAAATCAGGCACACAGGATTCTGATTCATCCACTGAGACGTGTTCGTTAATTATGCCCTGAAGCCTTCCGGCACCGCCGCCTTCCAGCATCCAATAGGCCTGAAGAGCAGCACCCAGAGCCGCCGCTTCAGCCTGCTCGGGAATCAGCACCGGAACACCCAGAACATCGGCGGCCATCTGCCTCCAGACGGGGCTTTTTGCCCCGCCGCCTATCATTCTGATTTCCCTGACATCGAAACCCAGCTCCCGGAACCGGTCCAGCCCGATTTTCATACCGTAAACCGCAGACTCAAGTGATGCTCTGGCAATGTTCTCTTTTGTATAGTTTGTTGCATTCAGGCCCATGATACTGGCCTTTCCATTGGGAAGATTGGGAACCCGCTCCCCGTTGAAAAAGGGGAGCATACTGACACCTTCTGCTCCGGCGGGAGCCCGGGCTCCGGCAGCGTCTATTTCTTTAACATCCAGGCCGAATAAATCCCGGGTGAGTTCGGTGGCCACGGTGCAGTTCATGGTGCAGAGCAGGGGCAACCACCCCCCGGAGGAGGAACAGAACGCCGCCAGAATACCTTCAGGGTCGATAATCGGCTTATCCGAATACCCGTATAGGGTCCCGCTGGTTCCCATGCTCATAGTGATAACACCGTCGCTGACAGTTCCGGTTCCCAGGGCACCCATCATATTATCACCGCCACCGCTGGAAACCGGGATACCGACCGGAAGGCCGGTTTTTGCCGCTGCTTCAGCTGTAATCCGCCCTGCAGTTTCATCCGGGCCGATGAGCCTGGGAAGTTTATCAAGAAGACCGGGATCCATCGAACGAATCAGATTTTCCTGCCAGACCCGTTCTCTCACATTGAGAAGCCCTGTCCCCGAGGCATCACCGTATTCCATCACAGCCTCACCGGTGAGCCAGAAGTTCAGGTAGTCGTGGGGCAGAAGCACCCAGCGCATCTTTTCATACAGATCGCCGTAGGTTTTCTTCAGCCAGAGTATCTTGCTGGCGGTATAACCCGGGGCAATGAGGTTTCCCACCTCGGAAAGCAGTTTATCTTCACCTCCATAGGCTTGAGTCATTTCATCACATTCACCGGCGGTTGAGGTATCACACCAGAGCTTCACCTTGTACAGAGGATTACCCTCCTCATCTATGGCGACAAAACCGTGCTGCTGACCGGAAACTCCCACGGCCTGTACCGCAGAGCGGATTTCCGGGTTTACCTGATTCAGACATTCCAGCAGCGCGTTTATCCACCATTCAGCCTTCTGTTCCCGACTGCCGTCATCTTCGGCAATCATATCGTGCTTCGCCGAGGCCATGGCCAGAACCTTCTTTGTATCCGCATCATAAAACATGGTTTTTGTGCTTTGAGTGCCGTTATCAATTCCCAGTATTACTTTCATATAGTTTCAAGCATAATCCCTGATTACGCGATCAGGTAATGGACAGAAGGTGATTTTGATGCATAAAATTGACCTCAAGATGATTAAACTCCGGGATATCATTTTCGTATACCAATTGAAGAACGCCGAAGACATCAAATGGCATACCAGGCACCACAGCCATCAGTCCAAAGAATTTGAACTGCACTACTTCATCGGGGGAGAGGGACATTTCAGAGTGGGAGGAGCCCTGCACACCGTAAGCCCGGGATCGCTGTTTGTCTGCCCTCCCCGGCTCCCCCATGCCATTGAGGCCAGGAAAAATGACAATCCGATTTCCTACTATGCGGTTCTTTTCCGGATTGAGGAAATGGGGGAACTGGAAGCCTTACTGTACAACGCAGGTACAAAACCTCCCCGGAATATCGGTCGGAATTACCGGTTTTTCTTTGAGGAGCTTAAAGAACGCAGTTTATCCTCATCATCAATGAAGAGGCAGGCGGCCCTGCACCAACTCATCTCATTCCTTTATCTTATCGGAGACGGGGATATCCCCCGGGGAGAACCGGGTAACATCCATCTGGAAAAAGCTCTGGATATGATGCAGGACGAAGTCTATGGCCGTATCAGACTTCCCGATCTTGCCGGAAAATTGGGTATTACCCAGTCGTACCTGATACGGTTGTTTCGTAAAAAACTGAACATCACACCAATGAAATACTACACCAGACTGAAGGTTGAAGCGGCGGCATCCCTGCTGGCCGACACATCTCTGGCTATCTACAAAATAGCTGACAGACTCAATTTCTACAGCGAATATCATTTCAGCCGGGTATTCAAGCACTACACCGGTACAGCCCCTTCGTTGTATCGTAACGAACAGTACCATCACCGTGGTCCCACAGGAGCTTTTATTAATGACCGTGAATAAAATCGATAATGGCGCTCTTCAATACCATGCCCCGGATGGGGTTTTCCTGGGCATTCCAACCGGTATCAGTACCCGAAGGTTCAGCAGTGCCGACACTGTCGCAATCAGAAAATCAGAAGGAATCATTATCAGCGGTGCAGGAGAGATATCATCCTGGCCCATTGAACGGTTCATCGAGTTTGAAGGTGACATGATTGCCCTCGGTCCCTGGTTGGAAGAAAGCAAACCCTTTGAAAAGGAAGATTTTACACCGGAAATGATAGCCCGGCTGCTTCCTGCCATTCGTTTATTGAAATCCGCAGGATTCCCTATGAACGGGCTTTACAGTAAAGCTGTCCGGTGGCTGTCCGACGGCGGAATTTTGATATACCCGCCAAAACTTGTTGCCTGGATGGTTGAGCTGAACCAGGACTCCAGGATGTGGATTCACCCTGACAGGAAAGGGGATAGTGCCTGGTCTTTTTCCCTGGGAGTTCTGGCATGGCAGGTTTTAACAGGATCCGACCCCTTTGCCGGAGAGACAGATGAGGCCCGCAGAGAACGTATACGCCTGGGCATCCTTCCGCCTCTGGAATCACTGGCTCCCGGAGTGACACAGAATGCCGAAATTCTAATCCGTAAAGCGCTGACAGGGCCTGAGGAAACAGCTCCCACTCTTGAGGACTGGGGGTCCTTTATCAAGCTCTGGCTTCATGAAGGTATCGTATCAGCACTGCCTGAAACGGAACTGCAGGAGCGTAAAGCCCGGGCCCGGGATAAAGCGGATGGAATAGAAAAGAAACTTCGAAACAGACGCTGGTTCAGGAAATCCGGCTGGAAACTCCTTGTTTCCTTAGCTGTAATTGCCGGGGTTCTGGCTTTTATTTCAGCCCCGATCCGTAAAGCTTTTGAAGCTCCGGTTACCGCCGGAATGCCGCCTATGGAAGTTGCCGAAACCTACTACAGAGCAATCGATGATATGGACTCTGAAATTATGGACGACTGCCTGGCAAAAAAAATCGGCAAAGATGATGTTCGTCTTATTACAACTGTTTACGTTACTTCTAAAATGAGACAGGGGTATGAGGGTATCGGCGATCCTCCATTAGCTTCCGACTGGATAAAAGATGGGAAACCCGAGCTTTCAGAGGGTATCTGGCCCTGGGGGATATCTGATTTAACTCTGAAACAGTTGAATGATGGCAGGATTGAAGCCCGCTACCGCTTCTGGACACCGCCGGAAGGGGGAACAGAGGGCGGGGCAGCATCATGGTCTGTATCACGCATCGACATTCTTCATTTTACCCAGGGGAGAAAATCCTGGGAAATCAGCGGTATCCAGAGAACTACGGAAGAGTAAAAGAGTAAATCATCATTCCGCCGCCGGCAAGAACTGATGCACCGCCGATGGCCAGTAATCCTGTAGATAAACCGTTTGCAGTCTCATTATCGGGAAGAAAGGCCCTCAGTAATCCTCCGATGGTCATCATACCCACACCGGCTGCGAAGACAATTTTTCCACCGGTTTCGTATGTCCCTTTTACCGTATCCAGAGATGAGTCGAGATTCAATTCCTCAGAGACTTCCAGCTTTTCAGTGCCCCCTCCCACTGTCGTGATAATGGGATAGGCACTCCAGTAAGCACTGATATCTTTGTCAATTTTCCCGGACTTCAATTTTGCATTCGGAGCGGTAGATCTGGTCTTCACCATTTTACCGGCATCAAGAATAAACGGTTCCAACGCCATCAGGTCGATCTTACTCACCGTTTTTTTATCATACTGGAGGACATCGACAGCACCTTCAAAGCAATAGACAGAGGTCTGCCGTTCCCCGCCTTCATCCGCAATATCGTAGAATAGATCGTAACCGAAATCTGTTCCTCTAACCCCGGCAACAGTATCATACCCGCTTACCCAGAGCCGAGAGCCGCCGGTTAAAGCGGCGACTTTTACACGTATCCGTCCGAATATCAGCTTGAAGACACCGCCTCCGTTACCATCAAGGGATGTGACGGTGAACGTTGTATCTTCAGCCAGCTTGATAACACCCCCGTCACCACTGTTCAGCTGTATTTCCACAAAACTGTTTTTATCGGTAAGAACCATATCACCGATTTGTATCGGTAATCCGATAACATCACCTTTGAGGATATCATAACTGGTGGATTGTCCGTTTCTGATAAGCTGAAAACCATTTCCTTCAGCATAGGAAATCGCAGCCTCAGATTGCGAAAAAAGCGGCATAACCGAAAAAAACAGAACTGTCAGGATGGCCAGCGGGGTAAAAGACTTCATACCCCTATTCTATACCTCTCCACTGCGCTTGCCAAATAGAACCCGCTGTCCCTATAGTGATAAAAATTATGGAACAGATTGATTATAATGGATTGAAAGTTCTCGTTATGGGTTTGGGGCTTCACGGCGGCGGTGCGGCTACTGCCCGGTTTCTCGCCGAAAGGGGTGCAGAGATAACATGCACAGATCTGCGTGATGAGGCGGAACTTGAACCATCCCTTAAAGAACTTGCGGATCTGGATATTCATTATGTTCTTGGAACTCACCGGAAAAAAGATTTCGATTCAGCCGATATGATTGTTAAAAACCCGGCTGTTCCTACAACTTCTCCATGGATTGCAGGTAGAAAAAACATTGAAACTGATATTTCCCTCTTTCTTAAATCTTCATCAGCTCCACTGCTGGCATTAACCGGCAGTAAGGGGAAATCAACCGCTGTGAGTGCCTTGTACCACATTCTTAAAAATCAGTATCCAGGAACAAAACTCGGCGGAAATATTACCGTCAGTCCCCTCTCATTTATTCACGATCTGAAACCTGACAGTCCGGTAATTCTGGAACTCTCATCCTGGCAGCTGGCAGACCTGAGGGGGAGAGGGATACTCCACCCCCGGATCTGCGGTATTACAAACCTGATGCACGATCATCAGAACCGCTATGAATCTTTTGAAGATTACGAGGCTGATAAAACAGTGATACTCGAGAAACTCGGTTCTGAGGACTATTCAATTTTCCCTGATGATTCTTTCGGGGAGAGATGGGCCGGGATTTCCGGTGGAAATTCATTGTTCGTAAAAAACAGCGTACCGGAAAATAAGAATTTTCGAGGTGCATACCTGGATGATACCGGCCGGGGATGGTTCATTTCCACCGGAAAAACCGATGGGGAGAAGGAACAGCTTCTTCCGGAAAAGCTTATGGTTCCCGGAGAACCCTTTCGTATCAACAGCCTCTTTGCATCCCTGATGGCAAGACTCTGGGGCTGTAACTCCGATACGATACTCAATTCCATATCCAACTATTCAGGGGTACCCTACAGAATGGAAATGTTTCTGGAATTCGGAGGCATCAAATATTATGATGACACCACCGCTACCATCCCGGATGCCTGTGCCGCTGCGGTAAAAGCCATGGACCGGCCGGTAATTCTGATTGCCGGGGGTACGGACAAAAAACTTGACTATGCACCCTTTGATGAGGCAGCTGCCATACCCAAACGCATCATCATGCTGAAGGGCAGCGCAACAGAGACATGGATTCCCCGGCTTCGCTCTGCATCGGTTGAGGTGGACGGTCCTTACGACAGCATGGAGGCCGCAGTGAAAGCCGCACAGAGCTTCGCCAAACCGGGAGATGCAATACTGCTCTCCCCGGGGGCAACGAGCTTCGGGATGTTTCAGCATGAGTTCAGGCGGGGTGATGCCTTCAAAAGTTCCTGTCGAAAACTCACCGAAGGCTGAAAAAACTTGAATTAATGAACAAACCGCTTTAAAGTCTTAAAAAGGGAGTATATATGAAAAAAGCTACACTAATGCTGGTTGCACTGTTTCTGTTTACAGCCGGTCTATTCGCCTTTGATGGTTATGTGGATATCACGAATCAGACCGGATATACCATCTATTATGTCTATGTCAGTAATGAAAATGATGATTACTGGGGTGATGATATGCTCGGAGATGACTATCTGTACGATGGTGATACAAAGAGAGTGTACCTCTCCGGCCATCAGTCTCCAGTCTTTGACATCATGGTTGAGGACGAGGAAGGTGATACTTACAGCTTCTACAGTGTGGATGTGGAACAGACCGATGTAGTTGTATCCCTTGCGAATCTCGATGAAGACAGCAGCGGTGGATCAGTTGGCGAGGCGACTCTCAGCGGCCCCGGAGGGGATTTTGACGGATATGTGGATATTACCAACGACACCGGATATGCCATGTACTACCTGTATATTAAACAGAAGAGTAAGAGCTGGGGACCGGATCTTCTGGGAGACGATGTCCTTATGGACGGGGATACTTTTACCGTCAATTTGAACAACTTCCCCGGCAGTGTTTTTGACATACGTATCGAAGATGAAGAAGGTGATACCTACTCCTACTACGATACCGATGTTCAAAGTGAAGATGTGTATATCACACTGGACAATCTGGACTGATTCCCAAGCGAAATGAGCGGAAACAGCGGGTTCGTACCAGCAATGTACCGCAGGCAATGCCGAGGAACGTTGCAACAAAAGCGAACTTGCGAGAAGTGAACTTGTTCATTCTGACGGGATCGTTCCTCGGCTCCCGCCTCCGGTA
>QNBK01000100.1 GCA_003644105.1 Spirochaetota bacterium
GAGGGCGGGCTGCCCTTCATCACGGCAAAGGGTTTTTCTCCTGTTCCGGGAATGTAGAGGAAGACAAACTGGCCCGCTTTGAATGATATTTCACCATCGAGTTCCAGAACCCTTGCATCACCGGGGAGGTCTTTTATGCCTGTGATGTTGTGGGGAACGTACTCCATTTTTTTATTGGTGTTGCGATAGACTGAGGCTGTATCGCTGTTGTTAACGGCATCATTTTTTAAAGCCGGGAAGAAGCTGTTCCAGTCGTCGGGGTGAATTGATGCAAAGAGAGAACCGATGCCGACAATATCGGCTCCGGCTCTCATCATATTTCTGACATCTTCTCCGGTTTCAATTCCGCCCATTCCGATTATGGGGATATCAGGCCCCAGGGCTTCGCGGATTTCAGAAACCTTTTTTACGGCAAGGTCTTTTATCCACTTCCCCGACATCCCGCCTTTGTTGCCGCTGTTGTTCAGCAGAAGAGGTTCTCCTGAAACCGGTTCGACATACAGCCTGGGGCCGGCGGTGTTAATTGCCGTAATGCCGTCGGCTCCCCCCTGAACAGCCGCAATGGCTATTTCCGAGATTGAATCAACATTGGGGGTGAGTTTCGGGAAAATAAGGGCATCAGTTACCTTTCGAAGCTCGCTCAGATAGCTGTAAACCACCTCGGGATCCGTACCGATAGCCATTCCGTAACCCTTGGCAGCGTGGGGGCAGGAGAGATTCAGTTCGATGATATCGGCAATACCTTCAAAATGTCTGATGAGGGTAATAAACTCTTCAACACTGTTTCCCGAAACCGAGATATTCAGTATTGATGTAAGAGTTTCCCGGGATGTCAGTTTTTTAAGTTCTTCCAAACCCTTTATCATACCCGGATTGCGCAGTCCGACTGCGTTACCGAAGCTTCCATTCCCCGGTTCCACAATAACGGGCTCTCGGTTCCCGGGGTTGGGATTCACCTGGTAGCTTTTGGTTGTTATCAATGTAAAATCCGGAAGGGCATCAATTCTTCTGATCATTCCCGGGTTTGTCGTTACAATTCCCGACACCGTTGCAAAGGATATAGTCTTGCTTTCCAGACTGTGGTTTTTAATTGCTTCGAGAATCTTTCGGTTTTTTTCCATTTATGCCTTCTAAACGGCCGCCTCATTGAAGTACCGCAGACTGTTAACACAGACATCCTTCCAGTCTTCTGGTGCCTTCTCCCCTTTTTTAGCCCAGGGGTGGGTAATGGCGCTGGAAACGTTTATCCGGACTATATCGGTGTTATAAGCGCTTTTTTTCAGGGTTCCCATTACCTCTTGTGCACTTCCCCCCTGACTGCCGACTCCCGGTATTAACAGGGGGATGGCCGCTTCACTGTAGAAGTCTGCAATCTCCTTCAATTCAATGAGGGATGTTGCACCGGTAACCGCTCCGGTCCCCGGATATTGTTCGGCCCACCTGGAAATATACTCTGCTGCAATTCGGAACATCGGCTTTCCGGAATCCTCGTCAATTACATTCTGGAACTCCCGGCTCCCGGGGTTTGATGTTCTGTTGAGAAGATAAACCCCGCCGTTATGCAGAGCTGCCTCTTTGAGAAAGGGTTCCACCGAATCACTACCCATCCAGGGTGAGACGGTTACGCTGTCACATCCCCAGGACTCGAATCCCTCAAGAGCGTAATTTGCCGAAGAGCGGGCAATATCCCCGCGTTTGTAATCCAGAATCACCGGGATTCCGGGGAATAAGGAGTCAAGCATATCGAGTATTTCGGATAGAGCCGCAGATCCGGAAAAAATGTTCTCCCGGGGTCTGTCGAGACAGGAGAAGAAACCCAGGTTGGGTTTGAAAGCACCGGGCAGAATGTTTTTCTGAATCATCTCCTGAAACAGGATTTCAAAAAAGGCCGTTATATTTCTCCCTGTATCCTGATGGAGATAGGGCATGTATTCAGGAATGGGATCGATCCCCATGCAGATGATGCTGTTTGTCTTTTGAGCCGAATACTTTAATTTATCAATGTAGTTCATTGTGATTTCCCATGGTTCTCTCCCCATTGAAAAGGATGCTCTCTCCACTCTTTTAAGCTTTCTGCCTCTTTCTGATGGATGTACCCCTTCTGTTCGGCTTCAGTAATAAGGTTGTCGTAGGAAATTATAGAAGCTGTCGTACAGGCGGGTGTAAGTGATGTAAAATTATCATCAGCTTCTTTCAATCCATAACTGAAAATTGACAGGCAATACTTAATATCACCGCCGGCTTCTCTTATCGCCTTAACTGCTTCGATGGAACTGCCCCCGGTGGATATTAAATCTTCTATCAGGAGGACTTTCCTGCTGTTGTATCCCCTATCGTCGGGAAGTCCTTCTATGCGGTTTTTCAGGCCATGAGGTTTTGGTTTGTTTCTGACATATGTGAGAGGCAGATCCATTTTATCGGCCAGGGTTGTAGCATGGGGTATTCCGGCCGTTGAAGTACCGGCAATAACATCCACTTTGATATTGTTCTCTTTTATTATCCGGATAAATGACTCTGCAATCATCTGCCTGTACTTTTTCTGTTCCAGAAACAATCTGTTGTCGTTGTATACCGGCATGTAGTAACCCGAAGCCCAGAGGAAGGGCTTTTCGACATTAAGTTTGAGTGCTCCGATATCAAGACTTGCTTCAATCAGAAGCTTTGTATTCTCGTTCATTTCCATATCTCCTTGAAGGTATGTTCTTTTTCACAGTATGCGCATCGAAGGGTGTTCCCCGAGGTATTGATAAACTCAGGGGGTACATTTTCGCAATGTGCAGGGTGACTTATACAGTCGGGATTACTGCAGCTGATTGAGTCCAGGTTGTATACCTTCGGCGGCATGTGGAGGCGCAGCTTTTTGACAACCCGGCTCTTTTTAATAATGTTCAGCGTTGCTCCCGGGGCGATAGCGGATAGTTTGTTAATTTCGGAGGGGCTTAATTCCTCTCTCTCGGGCCGGAAGATAATTCCTTTCATCATTTTCTTATCTTCTCTTGAAGCGGTTATCCACTCACCCCCTTTGCCGAAGAGTTCCATTACATTGATAATTCTGGCTGTATGATCTCTGATGTCCCGGCGATTATCCCCTCTGCAGATATGATCGATAACAATACCGTTTGATACGGGATTTATCCCTTCGGTGTAACGTTTTACCGGCCGGTTCTCGTCAATTGGAATCTCTTCAATGAAAGATCTTGTTCTCTGTTGCGGCGGGTTAGACAGTGGTTTAAAATCAGATCCCAGTTTTCCGGCGACAAGACCCAGAAGAATAATTCTGATGAGTTTTCCATTGGCCGATTGCTCTTCCCATCCGTTTAAAGCTGTTGTGTCTAAAAATGATGGAATGGTGGGATGTTCCTTATGCCGGGGCAGGGGATGGTAGAAGGTTGTTCCCTGAGGCAGTTTCTCCATGTATTCACGTTTGAAGGTGATTTTATCCCTTAAAGAGTCTGCGGATTTTAAAATATCATCGCCCATTCGCTCCAGCTGGGGCCGGGTGAAGTACCAGATATCAGCAATGGTGTTCTGATTAAGATAGGCTTCGATCGATTCAAAGATTCGTACATTATACCCAAGCTGCTCCATTTCTCTGATGTAATGACCTGGGAGTGAGAGGGGTTTCGGGGCTACCAGATCAACCTGAACTTTATCAAATATCTGCAGCCCCTGCACCTTGGAATGCACGGTACGTCCGTGAAATAAATCACCGATCAGTGCGATATGAATTGAATCTCTGTTACCTTCCAGTTTTTCCAGGAAGGTAAACTCATCAAGAAGTTCCTGGGTTGGATGTTCGTGCTTCCCATCTCCTGCATTGATAAATGAAGGGGGAACATCAAGCCCGTTCCGCCGGGCATAGCTTTTCCCGTTTATCTCGAGCCATCGGCAAACCCCCTCCAGTTTACTTCTGACGATAAACACCGAATTATCATAACCGGTGAGGGTGTTGAAGGTATCAGCATAGCTTTCTTTTTTGTTAATTGAAGAGGCTCCAACATCCAGGCTACTTATTTTAACCCGGTGGAACTCTGCTGCATTTTTAAAAGATTCTTTTGTCCTGGTACTGGATTCCAGAAAAACTTCATAAATACCGAAGTCTCCATTGTTAATTCTAAAAGCCTCGGTTCTTTCAATTTCCCCATTTGACAGAGTATTTTTTAATTCAGTAGTCTTTTTAAACAGGTACATTCTTTCTTCCAGAGAGAAGTCCCCGATTACGGCCAGAGATCTTCCCTGAAATCTGTTTATTTCCATAAAAAATCCTTATCTGAAATATTTCGGGCAAAAAAATACCGGCTGAAATAGCCGGTAATTAACAAAAACATAATAATAAAGGACAAAGGCCTCGGTTTAAAACATTGTCCGGTTTCTTTCGTTCTGATATCTCCATCTTGAAACGGGATATTAAAGACAGCTGTAAACTATGTCAAGATACATGCATGACCGTAAAAGAACTGAAACTACTGCGGAAACGGATAATATCAACTATTTCCGAACTGCAGGAGAGTGATATCTATCTTGAAGAAGCCACACAGCCCATTGCGCCGAGTGTGGCCCTGGGGCGGCTCACCCGGATGGAAGCCATCGGGGAGAAGAGTGTGAATGAGGCTCGCCATATCAAAGTGAAACAGAGGCTGGAAGGTCTTGGAAATGCTTTACAGCGGATGGATGATGGAAGCTATGGTAGTTGTATCCGCTGCGGGAACCAGATACCTTTCGGTCGACTCTCGGCAGTCCCTGAGTCGCTGATCTGTGTTCCTTGTGCAGAGAAAAAGAGGCGGTAAAACTTCCGATATGTTCTAGTCTCCGATTAAGGCATTCCAGAGTTTTGTAACGTAGAAAATGGGCTGATGATCGTCGGCGCTCAGCCCGAAATCCTTATAGAAACTGTCAAAGTGCTTTTTCCATTCCTTTTTATTTATCTCTAGTTGTTTCCTTATTCTCTCGATAGCTTTTTTTGAGTCTTTACGTTTTAACCTTGCCGAAGCCATAGACTTGTTCACTTCCCTGATTTTACTGTCAATCATGGTTTTTGCTTCAAGTACAAATATCGGACGCCGATCGTGAACTTCTCCATCCTGGTTTATGAACTTCAAAGTACCCAGATCTCTGAAATTGAACTTCAGTTTCGGGATATCCGGGGGAACCAGAGGTACCGGGTCTCTTGCATTTTCAATTCGCCATACTGAACGTCCTTCAAATAGAGCAAGGAAGTTTTTATCTCCCACCCGGGGAGCACCGTAAAGGTAAAGACCCTTTGCCTCGGAAATTCTGGCAAAACTCAGGGCTGCCAGGGCTCCTCCCAGACTATGTCCGGTAATCCAAAGGGGACGCTCAGGACTTTTGTTAATAAGATTTTTCAGAAAGATTTGCAGTCCAGCGGGGCCTCCCCATATTTCTTCAAGCCCTTTGAGAAAACCCTTATGGACCCGGCCTCCCAGCTCAAAGGGAACCGGTTTGGTATTCAGGTCGGTATTTATCTCATGGAGAACTGAACGGCTTTTCAGCTCAGTACCCCGAAAGGCCACAATCACAACCTGGCTGGACCAAACCACCATACACTCTGTTCCAACTCCATGGAAGAATTTGAAATTGTCAAAACCGATGAGTTTGTAGGCCATTCTGGCAAAACCCGGGTGGGTGTAAGCCAGGAATGCACACTCGGCAAACCACCAGGCATTTACCGGAGAGTAATCGATGTTTTCGGGTTCCAGAGGGAAATCTCCGGCATTTTCAAAGTACAGGTAATCCATATCAGGAGGAATGATGTCTCTCTTTTTCGGGTTGGGGAGTTCTTTCAGCTTGTTTTTTTTCATAGAGATTCCAGCACTCCTGCTCCGATTGCCGCTTTCGGATTCAAGGGGATATTTATCGGCTCATCGAGGTATGGCATTTATTATCCTTCCTGTTTAATGATAGTCGGAATACCTGCTTTTTTACAGATAATGGGATGTGATATTTCGATTATCTGAATCATCCAGGGAATGGACGGAGTGAGATGAAGATCTCCGAGACAGACTTACCTCTTCCCAAAGCTTGAAATGAATGGGGGGGGCCGGTGTAGGCTGATTAAACAGAATACTGTTGTTCTCCAATACCCTACAAATCCAGACCGTAGAAAATTGAAAAGAGAATTGTGAGGATGACAAGGGCGTAAAACCACTTTCCAGAGAATTTCGGAGTTTGAACAGGTGCTAAATTGAACACCGCCAGAATCATCAATACAGCATAGAGAATAACTGAAAAGACCGAATGGTCGAAAAAACGTTCACTTAAAAAGAGGAATGCAAGAACAACTATATTGTTATCCAATGCCAGCCCCTGGTACGTGTGGCTATCGACAAGTCCGAACACATTGAAGTAGCTCAGGCGAATGGCGGCAACAGCGACAAGAAGGAATGCTCCAGGTAGGAACCAGACGCTGAAATCACCGTATGCAAGAAGAAACACACCCGGAACAACTCCGAAACTGACTATATCAATCAGCGAATCAAGATTTGCGCCCAGGTTTTTTTGGCCGTCAGAGCGGTTTTTCATACTCCGGGCTACGATACCGTCGGCCCAATCGAAGACTACGGCCCAGAGGGTTGCTACGATAGCCAGAGAGAATGCGCCGAGGATCGCAGCATATATCGCGGTAACTGCGCATAAAAGGCCCACAAGGGAAACGATATTCGGAGGATCCAGTGCAACAGAGATCATGCTCTTCTTATTCATTCAGCACCTCGGACAGAGCACGGAACAACTCGCGATTCTCCGGTTCAGTACGACAGGCAATCCTGAGATAACGATCGCCATCGGGTTGGGTTTTCCCCACACTGTCTTTGACGAGAATGTTGTGATCTATGAATAATCTCCGAGCTATATCGGGACCATTGGCGGCATTTTCCGGTAATCGGCAGAAAATAAAATTGGCGTCCGGCTTGTGGACGGTCATCCCGGGGATTGTCCCCAACATTTTATACATATTATCCCGGTCTTCGCGGACCCTGGAACAACTCGCTTTAAACTCCTGATAATACTCTGGCAGTATGCGTAAAAACTCTTCTGCGAAACCGTTCAGATTCCAGATGTGGACTCCTTTACGTACGGCTTCGGCAAAATCATCATTCGCTGTAACCATATACCCGATCCTGAGCCCGCAAATTCCGTAAGCTTTACTCATACTTTTAAAGATGGCCACATTGGCATGGTTATCGAGTGTACCTTCGAGAGACCATTCATCGGAATCTTCGATGAAGTCGAGGAAGGATTCATCGATAATGAGGATACACCCTTGAGGTTCCAGCTTTCGTGCGAGACGTTGCAGGTCGGCCCTGGGCACGGCTATGGAAGTCGGATTGTTCGGAGTTACCACAACCGCGACGTCGGCCCCCACCCGGATTGCTTCTGCGGCGAATTTGTCTACGTCCAGGTGAAAGGAAGGAAAATCCAGAGGGAACTCGACAATGCTGTCAACGGGTGCAGCATTAGCATATTCGTTGAACGAGGGTACCGGAATAATAAGCTTCCGGGCCACTTGCCCCGATACAATTTTAATCAGTTCGGCTGCACCATTTCCCACTACGATACGCTTTGCGTTCTGGTTGATTATGGTCCCAACAAGCTCCGCTAATGCGTGCTGGGCGACGGGGTAGTTCAAAACAAGATCGTGGATACTGTCTTTCAGTCGGGAGAACAGAGCTTCAGGCGGGAAGTATAGATTGTAAAGATAGGCGTGATCGATAAACCCGTGGCGATAATAGCCGCCATGCTGTGATGATATGTATTTGAATTTATCCGCTCGACTGGAAAAAGTTTCATGCTCCATATTTGAGGCTCCGTATCGCCTCTCCGGTGAATCCCACATCTGGCAATCGAGGCTGAGGCAACAGATTTACAGGTTTGTCGGCTAATACAGGTCGTATCGACGGGAATAGTTTCTCTGCTACCCTGAGATCTTCAATTGTGTCGATTTCGTACCATGGCTTATTTTTGAAAGAAACCTTCTGAAAAGACAAGGATCCTTCGTCAACCAGATCGGAAAAAACCGTTTCGTAATAATCATTCACCTTCCCGGCAGATATCACGGTGTCCAATCGTTGTGAGACAGCATTCCAGGAAGCCCTGGAAAGACTGTAGATATTCACAGTCTTATAGGTTTCTTCGCTGGGGGATTCCGCATTCCCGCTTATGAAAGCGTTAACACTTCCGGTATCCGTCAACGTGACGCTGGTACCGTTCATCCAGGATCCGAAATTGTCCAGGGCGATTCTATCCGGGTATAGCATTCCTTCCAGAAGAGATTCATCAAAAACGAGATCGCTCTCGAAAAGTACGAAGGGCTCACTGAGGTATTTTCGCGCCATCCAGAGCGAATAAATATTGTTTGTAGTTTTATACTTAGGGCTATGTACGTATTCGATTTTCAGTTTACCACGGGAGGTACCGAGTTCCTCTCGAATCCGGTTTTCCAGGTATCCGGTGACAACCACCAATCGTTTAAATCCGTGCTTTCGAAGGTTCGAGATAAGGCGCTCCAAGATGGAGGTTCCATTTACCATAGTCAGGCATTTCGGTTCGTTTTGCGTCAGGGGAAACAACCGGCTTCCTGTTCCGGCAGCCAGTAAAAGTGCCGTAGTTATTTTTTTTGCATCATGTGTGTGCCGTTTCAAAATCAATTCCTTATTTGCGTCATCGCAGTGAAAAATATAACCGCCGTAGGAATACGACTATGATCAACCGCAGCAGGAGAATCGGTTTGGATCAGCTTCCGCAAAGAGAAAGCTATATTACGGGTAGTATGTCTGTGGCGAGAATCCATTAAATTCGTTCACGTTTGAAATCGTAAAGGCTCGCATGCGCTGGGCGCCTTCATGAAAAACGCCTGCGAACGAATTAAACAGACCCTGATATGAAAATCAGGTAGCGGTAATTCGTCCTACTCCAAACGAATCCGCCTGCGGGAGAGCCGGTATCGCCGATGTATTCATACATCTTAAGAAACCGATTCTAAAGAGACAGGTACTCAACACCCGAATTTTCTCCGGTGGAGTTTAATCGATGAATTATCGACTACGACTTTCCAACCGGAAACAAAAATCCAGGATTTGATTATAATTGCAGGATAGTGGCTAAGTTACGTAGTCAAACAATTACATCAGTCACAGAAGCGTTTGTACGCTCAAGAGTTTAGGTGTTTCATACCTACTTCTATAATATCAGAAATATCATTAAGTGTCCACTTCGCCCTTTTCGGAATGACATTTCCCCTGGAATTGCTTGCCTTCAACAC
>QNBK01000447.1 GCA_003644105.1 Spirochaetota bacterium
AATGAAATACGCTATTGCTGTTCTGGACATCGGTAAAACCAACAAGAAAGTGGCTGTTTACGACGATTCAATGAAACCTCTCGAGGTGAAGAAACGTAAAATCGGTACGATACGCCAGAATGATCTGGATGTTGAAGATATTGAGAATGTTGTGTCCTGGTTTTTTGAACAACTGAAAGAGCTTGGCAACAAATATCCCATTCAGGTTTTATCTGTTACCACCCATGGATCCACCCTGGTTTGTGTTGGAAAAGACGGCAAGCCGAGTGTCCCCCCCATTGCCTATACCAATGAAGTTCCCGATGGAGTGCACAAGAGATTCTGGGCTGCAGTAGGCGATTTGAAAGAAACCCAGAGGGTAACAGCTACAGCGGAAATCAAACCTCTGATAAACTCGGCCAAGCTTCTCTGGTATCTGAAGGAACGTTGGCCCGAAGATTTTCAGAAAACAGAGCATATCCTCTTTTACCCTCAGTATTTCGGGTACCGGCTGACAGGCGTACCCTCTGCGGATATCACCTATACCGGCTGTCACAGTTTTCTCTGGGATTACAACCGGGAAGATTGGTCGAATGTAGCTGATGTTCTGGGTATCAGGGAAATGCTTCCCAGGAAGCCCGGAGCTTCCGAAAGTGAATTGGGCATGATAACACCGGAAGTGGCTGCTGCTACAGGTCTGCCTGCTGATACAAAGGTGACCTTCGGCATCCACGATTCCAATTCGTCCCTTGTCCCATACCTTATTTCCCAGGAGCAGGACTTCGTTCTGAATTCAACCGGCACCTGGTGCGTGGCCATGCATCCAACGGATAAAGTGGAGTTTGCCGATGATGAGCTGGGCAAGATGGTTTTTTACAACCTTTCCTATGCCAATCAGCCTGTGAAAACATCCGTACTCCTGGGCGGCCTTGAGTATGAAGCCTACACTGATGTTCTTATGACTCATCATAAGAGGAAAGACTGGCCGGATTATTCTCCTTCTATGTACCGTGATATCCTGGCCAACCCCAGTTCTTTCATCCTCCCCACCGTGGTTCCGGGAACCGGACAGTTCCCCGATTCTGTAGCCCGGGTAATCGATGAAGGTGAGAGCTATCTTTTTGCCGACATCCTTGAAGGCCGTCGATGGCCCGGGGCTTTTGATGATTACCTGAGAGGGTTCGCCCTGGCCAATCTGTCCCTGGCCATACAAACTCGAATTGCCCTTCAGCGGGTGGATCTTGCACCGGGAACCGAAGTCTTTATCGAAGGCGGATTTCGGCAGAATCAGAACTATGGTGCCCTTCTTGGAGCAATGCTGCCGGAGAACCCCCTGTTTTTAACGGAACTCGAAGAAGCCACCAGTTACGGTGCCGCTTTATGCGGAAAGGCTCTGGCGGATGGTGTATCGGTTGAGTCCTTAAAGGATTTTGTCTCTCTGGACAAGAAATCTATAGAACCTGCAGTTCTTGACGGTCTGGAAGGGTATGTTGAGGCATTTCTGGGGAATCTGGAGAGTTGAATATCAGAATAGTAATATAGTTTTTGTCATGGCCATTTTGAAGTGTAGTTCAAAATGGACTTGACTATTTTATACTATGCTCCATAATAGCTCCATGAGATATATTTCTCCGTTTATTCTGGAAGACCTGAAAAAGAAAATGGTTTTCATCGGCGGGCCCAGGCAGGTTGGAAAAACAACTCTTGCGAAATGGATTCAGAACAATCATTTTCCTTCCGGCAGATATTTCAACTGGGATTATGATGAAGACAGAACAGGCATACTTCAAAAGAAATGGACAACTGACAACAAGCTGCTGATCTTTGATGAACTGCACAAACATCCCCGTTGGAAAAACTGGATTAAGGGAATCTATGATGTATCCGCGGATAATCACTCTTTTCTGATAACCGGATCAGCCCGGCTTGATGTATACAAAAAAGGAGGTGATTCCCTGGCAGGGCGCTATCATTACTGGCGTCTACACCCTTTTACTCTCGATGAATACCCCGAGGGTATAACAAAGAAGGAAGCATTTCACAGACTTATGACTGTTGGGGGATTTCCTGAGCCCTTTATTGAAGGGAATGAAAGATCTGCCAGAAGATGGCGAAGGGAAAGGCTGGACAGAATTATTCGGGAAGATATTCGCGATCTGGAATCTATAAGGAATATTCAGTTAATCGGATTATTCCTCGAAATGCTCCGAAACAGGGTAGGGGGTCTGATTACCCTGTCCAATATTGCTGAAGATCTGCAGATATCACCGAAGACAGCCAAAATGTGGCTCGAAGTCCTGGAACGGATGTATCTGGTTTTTCCGGTATACCCATATACCCGGAATATTCCGAGAGCTGTGCTGAAACCACCCAAGGTATTCTTTTTTGATAATGGTGATGTTATCGGTGACGAGGGTGCCAGGTTTGAAAATCTGGTAGCAACCAGCCTTATTAAAAGACTTCATTTTTTAGAAGATAGAGACGGTTTCCGGTATGAACTCCGTTATATCAGAGATAAAGAAGGCCGGGAGGTGGATTTTGCGATAATAAAAGACAGTAAACTGGAATCACTGATCGAAGTAAAATATTCAGATGATAAAATTTCCAGAGCCCTTGCGTACTATGCTGAGAAGCTGCGTCCTGAAAATGCGGTTCAGATAACGGCAAATCTTTCACATCCTTATGATGTTAATAACATCA
>QNBK01000448.1 GCA_003644105.1 Spirochaetota bacterium
ACCATAGAAGGGGTTGCTAGTGCTGCCTTTGCTACAGGCGATACAATTGATGTACTAAGACCTATCCCTCAGAGACTAGACGCTTCAGGTGCTTCATTAGCTACAATTTCAAGTGCTATTAAAGTAAATGTTACTAGCGGAGGTTCTACAGTAGCAACGGATGTGCATGACGACCAAGACACACCTGCTAACTCTGTGCCTATTCCTGTTAAACTATATGGCGTGACAGGTGATGTAAACATTACAGCAGGCGACCTAAATGTGCAGTTATCGCATAGTTCAGCGAACCCTGATTCTACTAGGATCGGAGACGGCACAGAAACTTTGGAGATTAATCCAAGCGGAGAAGCTACCACTAGAGATGGTGATGCAATTACAGAACTGCAAGCAATACTTGCAAAGATTCTTGCTGCTCCTGCAACAGAGGCAAAACAAGATACAAACATAGCAGGCCTAGCAGCAATACTTGCAGACTTGCAATTGAAAGCAGATAAGACAGAAACGCAACCATGTTCAATAGTAGGTGTTGCAACAGAAGCAAAGCAAGATGATGGTATAACACAACTAACAACTATTGCAGGAAAAGACTTTGCTACACAAACAACATTAGCTGCTCTAAATGGAAAGTTTGGATCAATTGGTCAGAAAGCTAACGCTGCTTCTGCACCAGTCACTCTTTCTTCTGAGCAAGAAGCAATACAAACTGCAATCAAGACAGCGGTTGAAATCATAGATAACGCAATTAGTGGTAATGAGATGCAGGTCGATTTAGTTGACCTAGGTGGGGCGGCAACAGAAGCCACATTAGCAGCTCAAAGTGCAAAATTACCTGCTTCATTAGGGCAGAAGAATAAAGCAGGTTCACTTTCAGTGACTATGGCAAGCGACCAAGAATCAGGGGAAAACGTACTTGCTTTCACGCAGATACTCTTTAGTAGTAGTAGTGTAAATGATGCAGCATATACGCAATTATTAGCAACAATAGGCACAACAGCAGGTAAGAAAGTTAGAATATTTTATGCTGGTGGAGAACCTATGTATCTTGCTAGTGGAGCCGCTTTGTCAGAAACAAATATCATGATGATATGGCCGGGAATGGATGCTGAAATTGATCTTGCGTTATTAGCTAGTTCAAGATTAAGTTTGAAGGCCGTTAATTTAAGCACAACAATAAACTCAGGTAACTTAGTTATAAACGTATTGGGGTAGGAATGAAGAAGTTTAAGTTTTGGTTGTTAGGATTATTAATACCTGCAACATTATTTGCAGGAGTAGTTTATTACGGTTCAGGTGAAGCAGTATTCCTAGTCGATCAAATTAAAATGAACCTTGGATTTACGACCACGTACACAGCAGACGAAGCATATCTAAAAGGTACTGTAAGAGGCGAAAACTTTATTGGTGGTATCAATAATTATATTACTAATAGCGGATTTGAAATAAATGCTGATGGTTGGAACGGTTATAAAGACGCAGCAGATGAAAGGCCTGTAGACGGTACTGGTGGAAGTTCTGATTTAAGTTTTTTTGGGAATCTAATTACTCCTTTAAGAGGAACTAAAGATTTTAGAGCTTCTTTGCCTGCTTCTTCACCTGCACCAAATAATCAAGGAAACGGTTTCAGCTATGACTTCAAAATAGACCAGGCGGATCTTGCAAAAGTATTAAGAATATCTTTCGACTATACATCAACAAGTGATGAAGATTTATTCAGAGTTTATATTTACGATATAGACAATTCACAATTAATAGAACCCGTACCAACAGAAATTCTTGCAGGTGCAAAACTATGGCAAGGAGAGTTTCAAACTTCTGCGGATGGCGATGATTACAGGTTAATAATACATGTTCAATCTACAGATACAGGTGGACATACTGCTTACTTTGATAATTTCTTTGTAGGACCTCAGGAAATTGCTAATGGTCCCATTATTACTGAGTGGGTTGACGGAGTAGGCTATAGCGTTGCCAATGTGTCTGCCGGTACAATTATAGTCAAAGAAAGACAGGTTGCGGAAAATATTGAGGTAGACGGGTATATACCAATAACCTCAGGAGCAACAGGGAATATTGAACTAACAGTTCCGAAAGCAATGACTAACTCATATACAGGGGGAAATTATCCTTGGTACGTTAAAGCTGAATTTTACGATAATTCGACAGGCGAAACTTATGTTGGGAGTGGTTTTTTCAACAACGATACAAATAAAATAGTTTTTACTGGGCCTAGCAATAGTATTTGGAACGCAACAGTCCCAGTTGTCGCTGTAAGTGGCGACCAAATACAATTTCATCTTAATTATCCGGCAGAAGGTTTTGAAGGATCAGCGCAATTAGCACTAGTGACGCTGGGGCGAGGGATATACGAACTAAGAGTTATCCAAATGTTAATCAAACTGGGATTGCTTTAAATACATGGGTACAAGTTGCGTTTGATTCAGTATCCTATGACACTGTAGGTGCTTTCGATGATTCTACTGATAGAATTACAATACAGGAGTCGGGTGCTTACGATATACTCGGCAAGATTAGATGGTTGCAAATCGCTGATGCAAAAAAAGCACAATTAGGCATAAAAATAAATGGCGTATTTTTTGACACAGACATAGCTCAAACAGGGAGGACTGATACAATAACAAATAGTGTAAGCGAGATAGGTATTCCATTAGTAAAAGATGA
>QNBK01000449.1 GCA_003644105.1 Spirochaetota bacterium
GGGATTATCTGAAGCATTGTGCTGAGCTGATAGCTTAAGGTTGAGATTGTCTGAGCAGACTTCTGCGGCCAGAATATGAGAAACGCCGTTAAAAAGATGAGAGAGATGAGGGCTGTACCATACTTTTTGACGATCGTTTTCATAACGCCACCACCCATGCGACAAACAGGGCTGCCGGAAAGGAAAAACCGAATGCCAGAGTGTTGCGGATTATCGCCGCCCGTTTACCCAGATACTCAATTTCCATGGGAAGAGTCACAATACCCACCATCATCAGTGTTGAGATGAAAGTGGCAACCGGTACGATACCGGCACCGCTTCGCAGCAGCTCCGAGGCAACAGGAAAGGCGATGAATCCGGGAATCAGAGTTATCGATCCCACTACAGCGGCACCGATGGTGCTTAGAAACCCTGAGTCCTCTCCCAGAATACGTGTCATCAGAGCCTCGTCGAACAGTGATAACACAATAGAAACAATTACCAGCACGGTGATGAACTGAGGCAATATATTGTTGAGCGACTTGAGCCCTTTTAACACGGCCTTTTTGGTTTTCTTACGGTCTTTATAGGCCGAAAAAAGCAGTGCAGCCAGAGTAAATGCGTACAGAAGTATGACGTTCAAACCTATTTTCATGGTTTCGATAATAAGAAACCGATGTGGGGGTGTCAACTTATTTGACAAAGTTTCTAAAATTTGCAACATTAAGAATGGAGTGAAAAATGACAGAACAGGAAAGAATTAAGTATGACGTACGTTCTCACATGTTTAAAGCCCTGTCTCACCCGATGAGAATCTATATTCTGGACAAACTCAAAGAACACACGTGGTGTGTCTGCGAGTTGGCCGATGAAGTTGGTATCAACAAATCTGCCGCATCAAAACACCTTTCCCAGCTTAAGGAAGCCGGGCTTGTGGATATTGAAAAGAAGGGTACTCAGGTGGAATACCGTCTAACAGCACCCTGTGTTCTGGATCTGGCATCCTGTGCCGAGGGTGCGGTTTTAAACAATCGGCGTAAGAATCTGGGATTGTAAAGAGGTGTTACTCCTAAGGCTGCCATTCGCCGATCGTTTTACAGCTGTACCCGCTGCTTCTGTATGACTTGAGCCTCCTGAGATCTTCAGTTATTAAAGGCAAATCTTTTTTTGCTGATTTGATAATTCCGGGGATGTATTTCCTTTCCTCCCAATCCCCGGAATTAATCTGTAAGTGAACCCACTGCCCCCGTTTCTCACCCTTTATCAACCCGCTTTGCCTGAGCCTGGTGAGGTGGCGGGACAGGTTTGATTGGTTCAACTTCAGTAAGGCCTGAATCTCACAGGAACATAAATCTTCGGCTTCCTGAAGCAGGCATACGACTCGCATTCTGGTTTCATCAGCCAGGGCGGTAATTGTCGATATTGTATCCATAATTTTCTTCAGTCCCCAGGGAGTTCCGGGAACCAGTGCCGGGTATTATTGGTGAATTTGACAAGACTCAACATAAGCGGAACTTCAACGAGAACACCTACTACAGTTGCAAATGCGGCTCCTGAGGAAAGCCCGAACAGGCTGATCGCGACAGCGACGGCCAGCTCAAAAAAATTGCTGGCTCCGATCAATGCGGCCGGTCCGGCAATGGGATGGGGAAGTTTCCATATTCTCGCCCAGCTGTAAGCAATACCGTAAATGAAGTAGGTTTGAATAATAAGGGGTACGGCGATTAAGGCAATGTGAAGGGGGTTGCTGAGTATTGTATCCCCCTGGAAAGAAAACAGGATAATAAGGGTGAGAAGCAGGCCGGTGGTTGTTATACCATCAAATTTTCTGGTGAATACGTTTTCAAAATAGTCTTTTCCTCGATTTTTTGTGATAAGGACTCGAGACAGATACCCGAATCCAAGGGGAATAACCACAAACAGGAATACCGAAAGAAATAAGGTGTTGTACGGTATCTTTATATTACTGATTCCCAGAAGAAGGGCGACAATGGGCGTAAAAGCGACGAGTATTATCAGGTCGTTTACGGCAACCTGTACCACCGTATAAGCCGGATCTCCATCGGAGAGATGGCTCCAGACAAATACCATCGCGGTACATGGTGCAGCGCCCAGGAGAACCGCTCCAGCAAGGTACTCAGTTCCCAATTCGTCGTTTATCCAGGGACGAAATACCACTTTCAGGAAAAAGAAGGCTATAATGTACATGGTAAAGGGTTTAATCAGCCAGTTTGTAACCGTCGTAACGGCAAGACCTTTCGGTCTTTTGGTTACTCTAACGATACTTGCAAAATCAACTTTCAGCATCATCGGATATATCATCAGCCAGATAAGTATGGCTACCGGCAGGGAAACCCGGGCGTATTCAAGTTTACTGAGAAACTCCGGTACTGATGGGAGGAATTGACCGATAGCAATTCCGAGAACGATACATATCAGAACCCAGATTGTCAGATATTTTCCGAAAAAACCTATTGAAGCCTGTTTTGAAGATGACATGATTAATCTCCGGAGTATGAATATATGAGCATATAATCATATAATATGGATGTCCTGTCAATCAAGATATTTTTGGGTATTATTGAGAAAACAACGATAGCTCACAGGTCAGGAGGGGTTTCGGCATGCGGTATCAGGCAGTCGGATCCGCCACGTCTTATTTCAGCTCAAATTGAGGTGGGAATTGA
>QNBK01000450.1 GCA_003644105.1 Spirochaetota bacterium
CTTTCTTACCCGTTCCAGGGTACTGGCCGGAGCCAGACCTACTTTCCGGGCCAGATCGGCATTGGTAATTGATCCATCGTTCTGCAGTATTGAAAGAATTTCCCGGTTTGTATTGTCCAGCTTATACATATCCGAATAATAGTAGGTAAAATAGAGGAATGTCCAGAGAATATTCAGTTTCGGATAGAATCCGTGTAAGAGCCGGGCAATGCGAGGTTAAATAAGGATGGATAGTATTTTATCTGGGGTTTTCACGGTATATGTGAAGCCGAGGCTGTCAATATCAATTTTGTCATGATGATTCCATTTAACACCGATTGAGGGCATACCGGCAGCCCCGGCGGCCAGGGAATCCGAAAGGGAATCGCCGACGTAGATGCACTGAGAGGGTTGAACTTCCAGAAGACGGCATGCCTGAAGAAGCCCCCCGGGACCGGGTTTGGTTTCTTCGGCGTTATCCTCTCCGATGATGATGGAGAAATGCGAACGGATTCCATTTTGAGACAGTACGGTGTCGACGATATCCGAGGCGTTGTTGCTGACGATTCCCAAAATAAGAGTTTGTGCCCTGAGCAGATTCAGGCAGTCGGCGACACCGTCGAAGAGTTTAATTCTGTTGATTCTCGAAAAGAATGCCGCATAGTACTCCTCTGCAAGGGCCTCCCCCAGTTTCTCATCATCACTATCAATATGCCTGAGCATTCTTGCTGAGGTTTTTATGCGCATCCCGTCAATGATTTCCTCATCTGTATTCCGGGCATATCCCCTGGCAGCTAAAGCCTGGTTTGTCGCCTGAATAACTGTGGGGACTGAGTCGCTCAAAGTGCCGTCATTGTCAAAAAGTATGACTTTTCTCACATGTATACTCGTTTCCTTTTTATTTTCAGGTTCATAATATAGAGATGAATACGAATAAAATCGATTATAAAAAGGAATTATTAACGAGAGTGGAAGAAAAAGAACCGGTAAACATCACGAAATATACCTCAGTGATATCCGCCGTGCCGCAGCGGAAAAATGGTGAATGGTTATCAGGCAGCCGGTATCAGGATAACACCGGAGGGGAAATACACAGAGGCTTAGAGTCGCTAGAGGTCAATAAATATAAAAAAATTGACCAAAGCACCTTTTATTATTGCCAGAAAGAGGGGTGTGTGGTAAATTATCCCCGGTAATATAACTAATGGATGTAAAACTTGACTGGCTGGACAGACTGCGCCGCTTTGAAAACGACCTGAGCAGGGCCGAGACTGATTTATTGCGCTATGTTAATGCCAATCCGGAAAAAGTTTCGATTCTCACCCAGAGAGAACTGGCTGTTACGGCGGATGTCAGCAAGCCGGTGGTTATCAGTCTCTTCCGCAAGCTCGGATATTCAACACATAAAGAATTTCAGCATTCGGTGGAGGCGTTCTTCTCTACGCATATTGATTCCTACCGGGCCTCACAGCATATTCGGAATCAGTTTGAAACTCTTGAAGAACTGATTTCCGAGGCCATACAGGTGGATACCCGCAGTCTGGAACGGCTTTCCCAATCCTTATCTCCCGGTACTCTGGGGGCGATGGTTGAAGCTGTCACCGGTCATGAGCGGGTGTGGATTATCGGACCGGGGACGGCGATGTATCCGGCTCATTATCTGTCTCAGAGGCTTCGCCGTTATCAGATTGCCAGTGTTCTTATCGGGCAGGATTCCTCTCACCATCTGGATGAGCTCTTTCCTATCACCGAACGGGACCTGCTCCTGGTGTTTCACTATACCGATCGGGATGAGTGGCTTCTGCCGGTTTTGAAATTCGCCGGAGACAGGGGAACCCTCCGGATGCTGGTTTCTGCAACAATACATCCGAGCTATGTGGAAGAAAGTGATGAGTTCATTCATGTACCCCGGGGAGAACTTCATTTCAAGAACTCCATGGCGGTTCCCATGGCTTTTGCCAACCTGCTGCTTCTCGCTTTGGAAATCGCCCGGGGAGAGGATGTTCGGGAACGTCTTAAAAATCTGGAAAAAGCCCGTAATGACTGGGAAACGGCGTTACGGGATAAAAAATAGAAGGCAAGGAGGAACTCATGCCTAAGAAAGTCATGATAATTTTATTGATGGTGGTACTCGCTACAGCAATGTATGCCACAGGTGCTCCGGAAGCGGATAGTGAAGGGGTAACAATTCAGATTGCATATCCTGTAGCAATCGATGCACCGGTTACTGAGATTCTTGATGGGTATGCCCGGGCGTTTGAAAGCGAACATCCGAATGTTACCGTTGAGACGATTTATTCAGGTGGATATGGTGATGTGAAAACAACTATTCAAACCACGATTGACGGCGGTGGTGATGCCCCGGCACTGGCAGTAATGCTGGCAACGGATCTCTTCGATCTGGCCAACTCCCAGTACATTGAGCCCATGACGGCGATGTTGGACAAGATGCCTGGTTCCGATGCCTATCTTGCCGATTTCCTGCCGGCTTTCCTTACCAATTCCTACTATCAGGACGATATGTGGAGTCTTCCATTCCAGCGCAGTGCTGTAATGCTCTACTACAATGCCGATTTGTTCTCCCAGGCCGGATTGGCCGTTCCTGATGACTGGAAATCCCTTGGTGAAGCTGCTGCGGCGTTAACTGTCCGTGATGGTGATACTGTATCCCGCTGGGGT
Organism: Spirochaetota bacterium; assembly: GCA_003644105.1. Lineage (GTDB taxonomy): Bacteria > Spirochaetota > Spirochaetia > DSM-2461 > DSM-2461 > UBA2779. The sequence continues at coordinate 2,659 of QNBK01000450.1, forward strand.
ATTGA
>QNBK01000101.1 GCA_003644105.1 Spirochaetota bacterium
AAAACTTCTTCGAAGCTCTTTGAGAGTGGTGCATCGGGGCCGGATAGCCCCGGAAATACTGAAGATCAGCCGCCCAGGTAAGCTTTCTTCACCCGCTCATCGTTCCGCAGAATATCTGAGCTCCCTTCAGCGATAATCTCTCCGGTATCCAGAACATAACCCCGACTGGCAAACTCCAGAGCAACTTTTGCATTCTGCTCCACAACCAGTATGGTCATATTCTTAGCTTTATTTATTTCCCTGAGAGCTCTGAACATATCGTACATCAGAATGGGAGCCAGGCCCATGGAGGGCTCATCCAGCATGATGAAGTTCGACCCGGTCATCAGGGCTCTACCGACTGCCAGCATCTGCTGTTCTCCACCGCTTAAGGATTCACTCCGCTGCTTTCGCCGTTCCTTGAGCCGGGGAAACAGGGAATATACCAGATCCTCGGTTTCCTGAATCTCACCGGCTTCTCCCTTCCGGGCGTACGTGGCAAGGGTAAGATTTTCCTGAACGGTAAGATTTCCGAATATATGCCGGCCCTCGGGAACAAGGGACATCATTTTATTCTGAACCAGTTCATGGGGCTCTGTTTTCAGAATGGATTTACCGTTGTAGAGGATATCTCCTCCTCTCACCTCCGGGGCTTCCGGCCGGGCCAGCCTGGCCAGAGACATAAGGGTGGAGGTTTTACCGGCTCCATTGGCTCCGATGAGGGTAACAACTTCACCCTCATCCACATTAAAAGAGATTCCGTGCAGGGCCTGAATACCCCCGTAATTAACCACCAGATCTTTTACTTCAAGTAACACTAGATTTCTCCATCTCCGAGGTAGGCCTTGATAACTTCAGGGCTGTTACGGACCTCTTCCGCTGTTCCGGTAACAAGTTCTTTTCCGAAGTCAATCACTTTAATCCGGCTGCAAAGACTCATAATCACCTGCATCTGATGCTCGATCATCCAGATTGTAAGTTTGAAATTCTCCTTGATCCACTGAATGTACTGGATAAGCTCGGAAACATCCGAAGAACTCAAACCAGCCGCCGGCTCATCCAGCATGAGTAAAGCAGGTTTGAGAGACAGAGCACGGGCAATCTCCACCCGGCGCTGTATACCGTAGGGAAGATTTTTCGGCATCTCATGCGCCAGATCCGAGAGCTGGAACTCCTCTAGAAGTTCATGAGCATCATCCTCAATCATCTTCTCATGCTTTTTGTACTTTTTTGTCTGCAGAAAAGCATCCATCAGGTTGTATCCCAGACGGTAATGCTGTGAAATCTTGATATTATCCAAGACGGTCATATCCGACCAGAGCCGGATATTCTGAAAGGTTCTGCCTATCTGCCGGGAGGCGATCTCATGAGGCTTCAGACCGTTAATCCGCTCACCTTTATATAAGATATCCCCCTCACTCGGTACGTAAAACCCACTCACAAGGTTGAACACCGTGGTTTTTCCCGCACCGTTGGGACCGATCAGGCCGACGATTTCATCCTTGATGATTTCGAAGTTCAAATCTGAAACTGCTGTTAATCCGCCGAAGCGGTGGGTGAGGTCTTTAATCTCCAGTAATGTCTCAGCCATTGGAAGAATCCTTTCGGATAAAGATCCGCTTGAGCTTAGGGAATACATCGCTGAGTTCCCGGTTTCCCAGCAAACCCTCTGGCCGAAACTGCATAAGCAGGATAAGCATCAAAGGAATAAGAACCCATTTAAGTATCTGCAGCGGCCGCAGGGCCTCTAACATAAGGGTAAAGATTACAGCTGAAAGTACCGACCCGCTGAGAGACCCCATACCTCCAAGGTAAACCATCACCAGGCCCTCTGTGGATTTGAAAATAGAGAAGGATGCCGGATTCACAAAACCCATAACATGGGCAAAAAGACCGCCGGCTATTCCGGCCAGTCCCGAGGAGAACATAAATGCAACCAATTTCATGTGGTTTGTATTCACGCTCATAATCTCCGCAGAAGTCTCATCGTAGCGAATCGAAGAAATACCCTTCCCGTAAGTGGAGTTCATCAACCTTCGAATCATAACAATTGACAAAACAACAAAGATAAAAATCCAGATAATCATATAGGGAAGGTCGATAACCGCTTCCATGGCTTTCAGGGATTTTTTCATACCCATAAACCCCCGGGAGCCTCCTACGGCACCGATATTATTGATAAGAGTAACAATAATAAAGTTTGCTGCAATAGTGATGATGGCCAGGTAGTCATCCCGGGTTTTAAATGAGGGAATGGCTACCAGAAGCCCGAAAACCGCCGCCACAAGACCGCCGATGATGATTACAACTGGAAAGAGGAAAATTGCCGACCCCGGAGGCAGCAGAGGCTGTCCGGTAAAGGAGTTCTCGGTAAAAAGAACAACCGAGAGAACCGAAGAAACATAAGCTCCTACAGCCATGAACCCGCCATGGCCGCAGGAGAACTCTCCCATATAGCCGTTTACAATGTTCAGACTGGCCGAAAAAATAATATTTATGCCGATAAACATCAGCACCGACTGAATGTATTTATTTATCACACCAGCCATGGTGAGGCCCACCATCAGGGCAAAGAGCGCCAATATAGCCATTGTACTGACAGGGAGGCGTGAATTACGTTTTGCGAGTGCAGGTATATCTGTCATTCCGCCCTCCTATATTTTCGTGCTCTTGGCAATGCCGAAGAAGCCCGTTGGTTTCAAAGTAAGAATAACAAGGAGAATCATAAACGAGATTAAATCCTTGTAGCTGGAGGGAAAGAAGGTAATAACAAATATCTCAATGAATCCAAGAAGGAATCCGCCGATAAAGGCTCCTTTGATATCCCCTATTCCCCCGACAACAGCGGCAATAAAAGCTTTCCAGCCGATAATCATACCCATATATGGGTTGAGAACCGGATAAGACAGCCCGAAAAGGATTCCCGCAACTGCGGCTAAAGCCGAGCCGATGGCGAAAGTTGCCACAATGATGCGGTTTACCGGGATACCCATCAGTGGAATGGCAAACTTGTCGTAGGATATGGCTCGCATGGCCATTCCTATCTGTGTTTTTGTAACAAAGAACTGGAGAAATCCAAATACGACAAAAGAGGATGCAATAACCAGTAACCTCAGGTTCGTCAGCCTGATTCCGGCAAACTCGATTATGTTTTTATTAATCATATCCGGAAAACGCAGGGCACTGGCTCCGAGAACTGCCAGGTTCCCGTTTTCCAGAATAAATCCCACCATCAGGGCTGTGATAACCACGTAAAGCCTGTTGGCACCCTTTTTTCTGAGAGGCCGATAAGCAATCCTTTCAATAAGGATTCCCAGACCCGCCGTGAGACCCATGGTAACCACCAGGGTTATTATAAAAACAACAATTCCCGGAATGGGCAGAGCTAATCCCAAAAGGGCTGTTCCGATAAAGAACGCGAAGTAGGCGGCCATCATGAAGATATCTCCATGAGCGAAATTGATGAGCCGAAGAACTCCGTAAACCAGACAATATCCAAGGGCAATCATGGAGTAGAAACTACCCCACTGAAGACCATTGAAGACGTTTTGAAGCAGTGTTGTAAACATAAGTTACTAAGTTTTCTCTTCTGACAGTGGATTTTTTGGAACAACCCCGGGAAATACCCGGGGCCGTTCAGAACAGCGTCCGGCCCTGCGGACCGGAACACCTGCAGGTAAATTACGGACTCAGAGTCTTAACAAACTCAAACTCGCCGGCAGCGTTCACCTGAACAACAACGGCGTCTTTAATCGGATCACCATCCGGGGTGAATGTCATGGTACCGGTAATACCTTTGTAGTCTTTCAGACCGGCAATCTCATCCTTGATAGCCGTTCGGTCGGCTTCAAGGTCGCCGGTAAGTCCGGCGGCCTGAATCGCCGTGAGAACGATATTCAGAGCATCGTAGGTAAGAGCGCCGACATCATCAGGGGTATATCCGTAGGCAGCTTCATAAGCATCGATAAACTCTTTTGTTTCACCCTTGGCACCGGCAGCGGCATAGTGAGTGGTGAAATAGTCGCCTATAACAGCGCCGTTGGAAAGCTTCACCAGGTCGGCAGAGCCCCAGGCATCAGCACCAAAAACAACCTGGTCCCAACCCAGTTCAAGAGCCTGGGGAACAATAAGAGCTACAAAGTTGTAGTACACAGGCAGGTAGAGCATTTCTGCACCCGAAGCGATAATTTTTGTAAGCTGAACCGAAAAATCCTGATCTTTCTGGCCGAAACTTTCAAAAGCAACAACAGATCCGGAACCGTTGGCGTCTTCCCAGGCACCTTTGAACAACTCAGCCAGAGTTTTGGAATAGTCTGACTCCAGATTATAAAGAACAGCTACCTTTTCTTTGTTGAACTGTTCTTCGGCAAATTTAACCGCAACAGGAGCCTGAAAGGGGTCCAGGAAACAGGCCCGGAAGACATAGGGTCTGTCGAGTGTAGTGTTGGGATTGGTAGACCAGGGACTGATAAGAGGAGTGCCGTTCTCATCGGCAACACCACCGGCAGGAATAGCCTGGCTGGAACCGTCGGGGCCGATGATAGCAAGAACATTGTCCTGTTCAATCAGCTTGTAGGCGGCGGTAACGGCGGTATCAGGTTTAAAGCCATTGTCCTCGTAGATGAAATCGAGCATGTACTTAACGCCCTTTACATCCAGACCGCCGGCTTCATTAATTCTGTTTTTTACCAGTTCTGCAGCGAATTTGCTTCCCTCGCCCACTTTCGGGCTATCACCTGTCATTGGGATGTTAAAACCAATTTTGATAGTATTCTCCGAGTCGCCGCTGGCAAATAGGCCAGTGAGAGCAAGGCCCATGACGAGCACAAGCAGGAACAGTTTTTTCCTCATTTTCATTACGAAATCCTCCAATATCAATTACACTTTTGTTAAAATGTTGCAACAGTATATTCGATTTTTACTATTTTCGCAAACCTTTTTTAGACTAGCGTTTTGATCCAACAAATTCTCCAGTTAATCCAGATTCAAAAACATTTGCATTTATGCATTTTTATGCAATAATAAGGAAATTCCATGTGCCGGCATTGAGGACGGGAAGCCTGTTCATGCTCCTTTGGGTGTATCGAGGCCGCACAAAATGTACTTTTTTGTTTTCTTATAACTGGGTATGTTTTGGTTGAAACAGCGGAATTGTCTGATATCCTAATCCCGAATCAAAACCTTCTCAACCCTTTCAGTTTATTCCGTAAGTGAGGAAACGTATGGTTAGAAATTATCTTGAAATTGCCGAGCGGGCATACAGCGGTGAATCCGTTACCAAAGACAACTGGGATTTTCGGATTATTGAAAAAGTCCAGGCTCTGGTAAAAAAGTATTCCCTGTCCTGGGACAGGGAGATTATCTGCCCTGATGATGAGAATCTTATTGACCGCATCTTCCAGGCGGGGAAGGAACTGATAGAGGATATCGGAGTTTATGCCCTTTCCGAAAGGAAAGTTATCAAGCTGACAAAGGAAGAAATAGAAGACGGTATCAGAGGAATGAACCGTTCCATCACCATGGGAGAGGGAAAGGACAGCCGCATCCTTTATCCCCGCAGAATAATGGATTCCAGGCCTCCGATAGTCTGGGCTGGAAACCCCGGAGTACCCACACCTGAACGTATTTTCAAGGACTCAGTAAGAAGCTGGGCCCAGGAACCTATTGTCGACCTGATTACCTGTGGTTCCCTGATTGATGTTGACGGGATTCAGGTACGTTCGGGCGCTATCAGTGAGTTGATTGCCTCAAGACGGGAATTAATCTATCTGAAACAGGTCCGCGAAGAAACCGGACGTCCGGGCATCGGTATGCTGGCAGCCGAAAGCAGTGTTACTGAAATCGGGGATCTTGCAGCAACGCACCCGGATCTGTTACGTCCGAGTGATGCCCATCTGGTTGTCATGTTCAACGAACTGATGATCGACCAGGGAAACATGCTGCGTGCGGCGAACTCCCTCTATTACGGAATGATAAATGCCTCACTTGCAACCGTTATGGTTGGAGGGCTGGCAGGTGATGCACATGGGGCTGCGGTTGTCCAGGTGGCATCTTTCCTTGCTGCTAATATAGTCTGCCTGGCCGATTATCACCTTCTTCATCCCATTCACATCCATTATGTGGCAACTTCCGCCCGGGGATGTATGTGGCTGCAGAGCGTTGTCAGTCAGGCTTTTGCAAGAAACGCACCGGCGGTGATTGTTGGAGACATCTACCCGAAAAGCGGTGCGGTTACAAAAGAGCTTCTTTATGAGGTAGCAGCGAATACCCTTGCATTAACGGTCAGCGGAGGACACCTTGAAGGCGTCGGTTCGGCAGATGGAGCATTACCCCATGGAACCGGACTCGAAGTAAGACTGATGGGTGAAGTCGGTCATGCGGCAGCCCGGCAGGGAATGAGTCTTCAGGAAGCCAATCACATTATCATCGCTCTATTAAGCAAGTACGAGTCTGTATTAAGCAGGGAAGGCGGGAATCCAGGGAAATCCATCGAGGAAGCCTACAATCTTGAAAAACTACAGCCCTCGGAAGAATGGCTTTCCATGTATCAGGAAGTCAAACAGGAACTTATTGATCTCGGTATTGATCTATAAACAATATTGAAAAATTCAAACCCGTGAGGGTATGAAAAATACACTGTTCAGGAGAGAAAAATGGCGCTTTTCACTATCTTCAATGTAGCGGTTCTTGTTATTGCAGGGTTGGTCGCACGATTTACCGACAAGAATATCACCGAAAAAAAGAAAGGGGGTTATACAACTCAGAATCTGGTTATAGTCGCCGTTCTAGCCGCAATTGCCGGTGTTATCAACACAGGTGTCGGAAACCTCTGGTACCTGGTTAATACTTCCCTGGGCCCCCTGGGCGGAGCACTTATTCAGGGTATGTTCATGTGGGCCTATATCCTGGCGGTATTTATTGTCCGCAAACCCGGTATTGCACTTATATTCGGTTTGATTGAGGCCGGAACAGAAGTACTCCTTGGAAATGCCGCAGGAATCGGAACCCTGGGCTGGGGCATCTCTCAAGGCCTGGCGATTGAAGCGGTACTGCTTCTCTGCACCTACAGCCGGTTCGGCTTTATCACTGCGGTAATGGCCGGTATGGCCGCCTCACAGTTTGGAACTTTGTGGACATCAATTTTTTATGGCTGGGATCCCTCCTACTCAAAAGATGTTTGGATGGCCATTCCCATCAACCTGATTTCCGGTGCAGTTTTCAGTGGAGCACTCGGTTATTTCCTCGCTGTAAAAATTGCAAAAACCGGGCTTGTCCGGTCGTCAAAGAAATAAGACACAAACCAAATGGCCGTTATTGCAGAACTGAAGAATGTTTCATTTCAATACGATGAAGATAAGCCGAAGGTTCTGAACAATCTTTCACTCTCTCTTGAAACAGGCAGTTTCAACATCCTTGTCGGACCGGGAGGGAGTGGAAAATCTACACTATGCCATCTGTTTAACGGCCGTATTCCTCATCTGATTGACGGAATTCTTGAAGGGACAATACTTGTTGAAGGCCACTCTACTGCAGATGTGGAAATGAAGGATATCTCCTGTTCTGTGGGTTCTGTTTTTCAGGACCCTGAATCCATGTTTGCTACACTTTCAGTGGAAGATGAGATTGCTTTCGGCCCTGAAAATCTTCTGTTTAACCGGGAAGAAATTCTGGAAAGTGTTGAATCACTGCTGAATCTCACCGGCATTGCCCCTTACCGGCACAATCTGGTCTGGAACCTCTCTGGAGGTCAGATTCAAAAACTGGGCCTCGCCGCTGTACTGGCCATGAAGCCCAGACTGATCATACTGGATGAACCCACCGCCAATCTGGACCCCAGTGCAACAAGAGGCGTTCATGAACTGATCCTGAAACTGCGGAGCGAAGGTATCACAATCCTGCTGGTTACCCGTGAACTGGATGATTTCATGGCTCAGGCTGATAATGTAATTGTTCTGGACAAGGGTTCTCTTGTTGCCTCGGGAGAGCCTTATTCTCTTCTGATGACACAGGGCATGCGGATGGAACAGCTGGGTATCTGGCTTCCTGAAACAGTGGAAATCGGCCTTGCACTGATAAAAGCCGGTTACAAACCGGATCAGATCCCGATCACTGTGGATGAAACCCTGAAGGTTCTTGATAAGTATAAGCTGTGCCCTGAAGGCCGGGTACTGGAAGGGCCGGAAATAGCCTACCACCGGCAAACCGGGAACCCTCTTATAAAAGCCGATAACGTCAGATTCAGCTACGGAAAAGGTATATATGCCATTAAAGGCATTTCCCTGGAAGTCTATCCCGGCGAAATGCTGGCCATTGTGGGCAGAAACGGTGCCGGGAAAAGCACCATGGCCAGACTGCTTATCGGTCTGAATAAATGTACCGAGGGCAATCTTGAGCTCTTCGGTAAAAACTCCCGGCGATGGAAAGTTCCGGATCTTTCAAACCATATATCTCTGGTATTTCAGAACCCGGAACATCAATTTCTGACCGATACCGTTGCCCAGGAAATTGAGTACAGCTTTCAGGCTCAGGGAGTCTTTGATACACAAATTCTTGAAAAAGAACGGGACCGGATTCTCGCCATGCTGAATCTTGAACACGAAAAAGAAAATCATCCTTTTGCCCTGAGTGCCGGGAATAAAAGACGTCTTGGCGTGGCAACAATGCTGGTGGGAGATCCCAAGGTATTGATTGTCGATGAACCAACCTATGGTCAGGATAAGAAAATGACCGGAACCCTGATGAAATTAATGAAAGATATCCAGGCCCGGGGAATCGCCGTTATTATGATCAGCCACGATATGCGCCTGGTAGAAGAATTTGCCGATCGTGTGGTGGTGTTCAGCGAGGGACAGAAACATTTTGACGGCATTCCAACCGAACTGTTCAACAAAGCGGATATTCTTGAGAAGGCCAGTCTACAGCCAACCCTTCTTTTCCAGCTGCTTAAAAAACTGGAGGAAAGAAACGTAATATCCAAGGGGCATATTCCCGGATCGGATTCCTTTACAGAGCTTCTCCTGGGTGAAGGGGAGGCTTCCTGATGGCTGGAGATTTTTTAAGCTTCAAGGAAAAAAACTCCGTATTGAACCGGGTTTACCCCCTTGTAAAAATGATATGGGTGCTAATGATTGCTATCGGTCTTTTTCTTTTTAAAACACCATTTTCCGGTGGAGCCATGTTTGTACTGATTCTGATTCTCAGCCTGGCAGGCGGAAAAATCACACC
>QNBK01000451.1 GCA_003644105.1 Spirochaetota bacterium
AGGGATATGAATGGGATTAAAAAAATGTAACAGAGGGCCACCACCTCATCGTGATCGCCCACTGCATTGGTTCTAATCCCAATCAGTTGCCTTTTATTTATCGTGATAACTTCCGGCTATAGCTTTCATATCCACAGCCTGCCCCGAATCGTCTTTGAGACGGTTCTGCACCATGGCGGTAACACCGGTGGCCAGACCGTAGAGAGTAATGAACCCTTCAGCATCCGAATGATCGTAGCTGCTCTCACCAAAGCTCGCCAGATCTTCCAGGTACAGGGCATAGGGCGATTTCCGGCCGATTACTGTTGCATTGCCCTTGTACAAGGATAATCTTACAGAACCGGAGGTGAATTTTGTGGTTTCCACCATGAATGCTTCCAGGGCCGTACGGGCGGTGGTAAACCATTTACCGGAATACACCAGATCCGAATAGTACTGGGCCAGTTTGTTTTTCAGGCTCAGAGCATCGTAATTGATGGTAAACATTTCCAAATCTCTTAAGGCCTTGTACAGCAGGGTTCCCCCGGGTGTTTCGTATACACCCCGGCTTTTCATTCCCACCATTCTGGTTTCCACGATATCAACCCGGCCGATACCGTTTTCGGCAGCCAATGAATTCAATTCCTCAAGCAGAGCCATGGGCTTCATTTTATCTCCGTTGATACCCACGGGAATCCCGCTTTCAAAATCAATGATTACATCGGTGGCTTTATCCGGGGCTTCCTGAGGGCTCTTTGTCAGACGGAACATGGAATCATCCGGTGCGTTCCAGGGATCTTCCAGCCTTCCACCTTCGTGGCTCATATGCCAGACGTTCCAGTCCCGGCTGTAGATATTCTCACGGCTTATCTCACCGAGATCGAGTTTGTGTTCCTCTGCATAGGCGATGGCCTGTTCCCGGCTGTTGATGTCCCACACTCTCCAGGGTGCGATTACTTTAAGCTGAGGGGCCAGGGCTTTGTAGGTGAGTTCAAACCTCACCTGATCGTTTCCTTTACCGGTACAGCCGTGGGCCAGGGCATCACAGCCCTCGGCCAGGGCAATCTCCACCTGTTTACGGGCCTGCATGGGCCGGGCAATGGACGTTCCCAGCAAGTACTGACCCTCGTAAATCGCTCCGGCTCTCGCCATGGGATAGAGATAATCAGCTACAAACTCATCCCTGCAATCCACCAGGAAATATTTTGTTGCTCCAGATGCATAGGCTTTGCGTTCCACCGCTTCCCAGTCCTCTTCCTGTCCCACATTGGTACATACCGCGATGATTTCCGGGTTGTCGTAGTTTTCTTTAAGCCAGGGCATGATAATGGAAGTGTCCAGACCGCCTGAGTAGGCCAGGCAGATTTTTTTTGCTTTTCCGTCGTTTTTCATTTGGTTTTTCCTTTTTTTTTACAGATTTTTTTTGATGACCTTGAACAGGAGGTTTACACCCTCTTTCAATTCTTTATCACTGATTACCAGAGGAGGTGCCAGGCGAAGAACATCGGCACCTGTCTTTAGAATAATCAAGCCTTCGTTTCTGGCCTCCCCGATAATACGGGAGCACCAGACACCGTCGTATTTATCGTCGTGAAATCGAAATCCGCGGAGCAGGCCTGCTCCGCGAACTTCGCCTTTCATCCCCATCTCTTTTATCTCTGCTGCCAATAGGGACTCAAGTAATTCTCCTTTACGGCGGGTTTCCGCCATAAAGGCCGGTTCGTTCAGGATGTCCCAGACCGCCGATGCCACAGCTGTTGTAACAGGGCCGCCGCCGAAAGTGGTGGCGTGATGGCCGGGCTTCAGTAGGTCATTCACTTTTTCAGGCACAAGAACCGCCGAAAGTGGGAGTCCTCCGGCCATCGGTTTTGCCAGGGTAATCATATCAGGCTCCAGGCCGACAATTCCGCTGGCATAGAGACTTCCGCAACGCCCCAGTCCGGTCTGTACCTCATCGGCGATAAGAAGAACATCATACTTTCTGCACAGAGTATTCAAAGCTTTTGCAAAATCCCCGCTTACGATGTTCAGGCCGCCTTCCCCCTGAACAGGTTCTATCATTACGGCTGCGACAGTCCCGTCCATGGCTTTTTCAAGAGCGGGAACATCGTTGAACTGAAGAATCTCCGATCCGGGTATCAGAGGCTCGAAAGGCTCTCTGTAAGCCGGGTTTGCCGTGAGGCTCAAGGAACCCATGGTTCGGCCGTGAAAACTGTTTGAGAAAGCGATCAGCCGGTGATGCCCTGCTCCCCGGCGGGTTTTCGCATAGAGCCTGGCGTATTTAATGGCGGTTTCGTTCGCCTCAGAACCGGAATTCCCGAAATGAACCGCTTCAAAAGAGGCGTGTGAATCGCCGGGTGCGGCGGCGGCTATGATTTTTCCCGCCAATTCAAGCTCAGGCCCGGTGGCAAAGAGATTGGAAACATGGATGAGTTTGCGCATCTGCGCCGCCGCGATATCAGCAAGGTCCGAGCGTCCGTATCCAAGGGCATTCACCGCAATTCCCGAACCCATATCGAGGTATCGTTTTCCGGAACGGTCAAAGAGGTAGCATCCTTCACCGTAATCGAAAACAAGAAGTTCTTCTCCGTACTGCTTCGGTAATGGCGGATGCTTTACAATTGCATCTGCTGTCATTTATTTCCTCCAGAATCTATTAAAGTTCCCTGCAGCCCCGAGAG
>QNBK01000102.1 GCA_003644105.1 Spirochaetota bacterium
ATATCGATCTCAAAGACACTCCGGCTTTAATCTCCGCAGCCCGGAGAACCCGGGAGTCCCGGGGGCTGGATGCGGTTTTTACCGCCGGAACCGATTTTTCTCTGGCGGTAGCCCGGATTGCTGAGGCCCTGGGCCTGCCCGGGCACAGCCCCCGGGCCGCCGCACTGGCCACCGACAAGGTTCTCATGCGCCGAAGGTTCCGGGAAAGGGGAGTTCCTTCCCCGGATTTTGCCGAAATTGGACCGGATGATGATATTGCGGCCCTGTGCGAGGGCATTCCCGGACCCTGGGTGGTGAAGCCGGTGGACAGCATGGGGGCCCGGGGAGTGGTGAAAATTGAGTCCCGGGAACTTCTTGCAGACGCACTGGAAGAGGCCAGAGGCTATTCTTTCAGCCGCCGGGCCCTGGTGGAAACCCTTGTGGAAGGCCCTGAATACAGTCTGGATGCTCTGGTGGAGGACGGCCGGCTCATACGCTGCGGTCTGGCCGATCGCCATATCTTCTATCCTCCCTGTTTTATAGAAATGGGTCATACAATTCCATCAACTCTGAACCAGAATGATACCGATCGCATCTGGAATGTCTTTGAAATGGGGATAAAAGCCCTTGGATTCACAAGAGGGGCAGCCAAAGGGGATATCCGCTTAAGCCCTTCGGGACCTGTTGTCGGTGAAATCGCCGCCCGGCTTTCCGGAGGCTACATGTCCGGCTGGACCTACCCCTATTCCAGCGGAATTGAGCCCACCCGGGGAGCCCTCCGCCTGGCCGCCGGCTTATCCGCTTCAACCCCCGGGCCTTCAAAAAAACTTGTCTGTGCCGAGAAGGCTCTGATAGGGATAGAGGGAACTGTGCAGCATCTGGACGGCAGGGAGGAGGCTTTGGAACTGCCGGGAGTCAAGGAAGTTTTTCTGCGCTACACCCCGGGGATGTTCCTGAGGTTTCCCCGGAACAACGTAGAGAAAGCCGGAAATGTGATTGCCGTGGGCGTCGATTTCAAAGAGGCCGAAGAGCGGTCCATGGCTGCACTGAGAAAGCTCAATCTGGTGCTCAACCCTTCTGACAACAGAACCGGGGTCTTTCTTGATGCTTCAGAGCCTTTTCCCCCGGATGCTTTTAATATTGAAAATGAGGTGGAGCTTTCCTCTTTTTTAAATAACCTTTGGGCCGCTCATGCCCCGCGGCCCTCCCGGGGATTTCCGGCTGTCCCGAATGATAAAATATTTGTTCCTCCGCCTCCGCCGTCCTCGATTACCGACTACACCGGGCGAAGCATCGCCGATGTTCTTGATATACTTTCATCCCTGGGGCTTCTACGCCTCGCAGAAAACTCCGATGCTGTGGTACTCTCGGATTTCTGGAAGGCGCTGATAAAAGGCGGCTTACCCGGAGGCAGGTGGTATCTTGAGCACCGCAGCTGAAAGATTTTCTTCCTCAATCCCGTTGCGGGGTATGGTACTGCTGCTGTTTCTACTGCTGCCCATGGGTGTTTATGCGGATTCAGTGAGCCTGGAAGATCTTCTGATTCGAACCGGCGCCACCCTTCACTGGGACCCCTGGCGGAGTACCGGGAGACTCAGTCGGGACGACACGGTCCTGGTATTCCGTGCGGGAGACCCCTGGATGGTCCTTAACGGGGAGAAGCTGATTGTTTCCGGAACGATAATTGAAGAACAGGGGACACTGATATTCTCCCGGGAAGCGGCGCAGACTATTATCAAGCTCTTTGATGCGGATTCTGAGCTTCCCGGTTCGTACAATCTTACCACCATACTCATCGATCCCGGGCACGGCGGGAGGGATTCGGGAGCCCGGCGGAACTGGCCTGTGGACGGGGTTTCCTACACCCTGATGGAAAAAGATATTGTTCTTGAAATAGCCCTCAGGCTGGCTGAAAATCTCCGGGAGCGTTTTCCTGATAAAAATGTGATACTCACAAGGAACCGTGATGTCTATCCAACTCTTGAAGACCGGGTAACCCTGGCCAACGGAGTGGAGCTCAAGTCCCGGGAGGGCATGATATATCTCTCCATCCATGCCAATGCGTCCCTGAATCCTGATGCCGAAGGGTATGAGGTGTGGTACCTGCCCCGGGATTATCGGCGTACCCTGGTGGATGAGGGCTCGCTGGGCGGCAGTTCCAACTCCATTGCCCCCATTGTCAATGCCCTCTGGGAGGAGGAATTCACCCATGAAAGTGTCCGTCTTGCGGATATGATTCTTAAAGAGTTCGGCAATGTTCTCGGTCCTGATATCCCCAACAGGGGACGACGGGAGGAAAGCTGGTTTGTGGTCCGTAATGCCCGGATGGCTTCTGTACTGGTGGAAGTGGGTTTTGTTACTCAAGACTCTGAATCAGGTAGACTTCGCCGACCTGAATACTTGAGCCGGATAACCGAGGGTCTCTATAATGGGGTTGTCGATTTCGTCAACTATTTCGAAAGCAAGGAGATTCGCTTTTGACAAAGCAGTTCAGCCGGTTTTTAGCCGGCCCCCTTATGCCCGCATCCATTCTGGTGCTTTCATTGATAATTACACTGATAGTACATGCCTTTCTGCATCCTGAGAAGGATGGACGTATTTTCTTTTTTCCCGATAACGCCGGAACCGGAATTGGTTCTGAGCGGCGTGGAATTCCGCATCGTCACGAGACTGCCGAGGGAATCTCTGTATTTCTTGAGGAACTGATACTGGGACCTGAAACTCTGGCTCTCAGCTATACTCTTCCCCGGGAAACGGTTGTCAGACATGTGGCTGTAGTGGGAAAAACTGCCTTTGTAGATCTGAATCGTGAGGTGCTGAATGTCGATGAAAACCTTCCGATTTCCTTCAATCAGGCCTTGGAAAATCTCAGGTACAACGTCGTTTTTAATTTTCCCGGGATAGAAGAACTTGTTTTCACGATAGAGGGTCAACAGGTCCATACACCCCCATATATTGGTCTCGATGATGCAGAATGAAAGAAAATAGTCGAATTTCAAGAAAAAATGGCACAAATAAAATTTAATTTGTTGACAGTTTCCCGCACCCCGCTATAGTTTTTCTTAAGGTAAAGTTTATAAATGTATATTTTGGCAAAGGAGCCTCCTATGAAAAAGATTCTCGTTTTCCTGGCCGCATTTCTAATAGTTTCCGGAGCGGCGTTCGCTGAGGAAAGCGTACTGGTCGACTTCAACGAACTACTGGACGATTACCAGGGTCAGCATCAGGCTACACTGGTGGACTTCAGCTCCACCGCCGGTACCCGGTACACCGAGGAAGAAAAAGCAGCAATGAACACTTCTCTTTACGTTCCCAACTGGGATGTAATGCTTTCGAGTTCCTCAAGAACTATCGAAAATGACAAGTACTCTTATGTTCGTGCCGTTACCGTTAGTGAGAATGCAGCCCAGTTTTCCGGTAACCAGGTAATGGGTATTCGGGTTCATTATCCCGAGGGAACGTTTAATTCCTACGCATGGGTAAAGCCCCCGTTTGCGATTCCCGCCTACGCCACCAGTTCTGTTATTGAAGATGCCCCCAGAGGCGATCAGTTCACCGGTTTCGGTGTTGTTAAAAATGTCGGTGTTATCAAGAACGTCAAAGTAAATGTCTACGGGATGAACTACCCTATGGGTATGGCAGTTGTTATCCGGAATGAGCAGGAACAGACCCAGCAGATGCCCATGGGTCATCTGGATTTTGACGGCTGGAGAGAGCTCACCTGGAACAATCCCAACTACATTAACGAGGTTCGTAACCGCGAAATCCGCAAGATTCCCCTGTATCCCCGGAGTGCTCCTTCCATAACTCTGGAAAGCCTTCAGTTCTACAGAGATGCCATGCAGGAAGGCGGAGATTTCATCGTTTATGTCAAGGACGTCAAAGTAACCTACGACCAGGCTGTTATTCAGGATGTGGGTACCGATCTGGATCATGAGGCTACCTGGGGCATTCTTGCACAGCGTGAAGAAGAACGGCGCAACGCCGAACTCTCCCGCCTGGGCAACCTTCAGGTTCTCCGTTATCTGGAAGCCCAGAAGATGGACAAGGAACCCGAAGCTGCTGACGCAGCAGTTCAGTAAGGTATTTAATTTAACTTTTAATTGTAAAGACCCGGTTTTGCCGGGTCTTTTCTGTTTCCTTATCCTGCTTTTATGGACATTCTCCCAAGAAAGAATGGCATAGCCCAGAGACTTTCACTTACAATAGAAATCGGTAGCCTCAGAATAAGGCGGTGATAATGAGCGATTACCTTGATCCGAATAATGAAGAATTACTCAAGGATTTCTTTTCCGAAGCCATCATGCAGGTTGAGACAATGGAGCAGAACATTCTTGCCCTGGAGGACGATCCCGGGGATCAGGATGCCATAGACGAGATTTTCCGTGCTGCTCACACCCTTAAAGGTGGTGCTGCAACAGTTCAGATGGAAGAGCTCTCAACCTTCACTCACCTCCTTGAAGATCTGCTGGACGAAATACGCAGCGGTAGTATCCGGATAAAGGAAGAGAAAATTGATGTTCTTCTATCCTCTATCGATGTAATCAAGGCCATGGTTTCGTCCCGTCAGGCCGGGTCTGTCTATGAAGAGGACTACTCCGGAGTGAAGGTGAGTCTGGAGCAGATAATTGCCAATAAGGGTTCAGTTGAGCAGACGGGGGAACCAAAACCAATGGCAGAAGTGGCACAGTCTTCAACCGCCGCTTTCCCGACTGCCGGCAAAGCTCTCTCAGAATACGAGAAGCTTGAATTGAAAGAGACTATCGGAGAGGGTGAAGAAATCCTTCTTGTGAGGGTGAGCTTCGATGAATCCAACCCGATGAATTCGGTGGGCGGGATACAGGTTTTTGCCAAACTGAAAGATATCGGTCAGATTCTGAAAACAATTCCTGATTTTGATGCACTTTACGAGGATCACTTTCATCCTGTGGTTGATTATTATATTTCTACAGAAAAGGGGTTTGATAAGGAAACCCTGGCAGGAAAGGTGGAAATAGTTGATGTTACCTCATCTGTTCTTGTTCTGGTGCTGGACGATAATATTCCCGGTGTTACACCAGTGGAAGCTGTTCAGCCGGAACCGGAAGTAAAGGCGAAGAGTGTTTCCGAAATTGAAGATGTAGAAGATATCGAGGAAATTGCCGGAATAGAGAAGGTTGTTCCGGAGAAAGTGGCTGAAAAAGCCCCTTCCAAGGCTGCAGCCAAACGTGATAATTCCAGTGGATCGATATTGCGGGTTGACAGTCAGAGAATTGATAACCTGCTGAATCTGGTCAGCGAATCTGTTATCAACAAGGCAACATTCAATCAGATCAGTACCCAGTTCAACGAAATTCTCGTTGAGCTCGGCAGTGCTGAATCGATGTACAAAGATAATCTGAAAGGTCTTTTTGAATCACTCCATCTCTGGCTGAAAGAGCTTCAGGAAGGAAAGTCTGTTAAGGATATCAAGTCAGGAATCAATGAAGAGTTCGGGGGATTGTTCACAGTTTTTGATAGTTTCGAGTCCAGATTGAAGAGTACGGTCGGTGCTTTTCGAAACACTGCGGCTAATCTCGGTCGAAATACCAGCGATCTTCATGAAGCTATCTTAAGAATTCGAATGGTTCCCATCAGCCAGATTTTCAGCCGATTTCCCAGGCTTGTCAGAGATTTATCCAAAACCCTGGACAAGCAGATAGAGCTGATTATTGAAGGTGAAGATACTGAACTTGATAAATCTGTTACCGAGGAATTGCTGGATCCGCTGATGCACTGTGTCAGGAACTCCCTGGATCATGGTGTTGAAACCACTGAAATCCGGCTTAAGGCCGGAAAACCCGCTCAGGGTCGTCTGCTGCTGAAAGCCTCCAATGAAGGAAACATGATTGTTATCGAGATTGCCGATGATGGTGCCGGTATAGATATTGATAAAGTCAGGCAGAAGGCCATCGACAAAGGCATTATTCATCCAAACAAAGCTCTTACCGATATTGAAGCTTTTAATCTGATTTTTGAATCGGGTTTTTCCACAGCCGGGAAGATTACCAATATCTCCGGCAGGGGTGTTGGCCTTGATGTTGTCAGAAAGCAGATTGAAAAGCTCAACGGAAGTGTGGCTGTCTGGTCCAAGTTAGGAGAAGGCACCAGATTTACAATAAAGCTACCTCTCACCCTTGCCATTATTCAAGGTTTACTGGTTAGAGTCGGAACCGAGATTTACGCCATACCCATTACCAGTGTACTGGAGAGCCATCGAATTAAACCTGAAGATATCAACATTATTGATAACTATGAGGTTTTTAACGTCAGAGAGGACGTAATCAGTCTTCTGCGTCTGGGTAAACTTTTCCGCATCGAATCCGAGGATAATTCTGACTACAATTTCATTGTCATTGTCGGCAGCGGGGATAGAAAAATGGGACTGATGGTAGATTCTCTTATCGGTGAGGAAGATGTCGTTATTAAACCTCTGAAAGACCGTTACACCAATTCCCCGGGCATTGCCGGAGCCACCATCCTCGGTGATGGAACAGTGTCTCTTATTATTGATATCAGCCAGTTGTTGGATCTGAGTGTGATAAAAGAGCAGGAAGCAAGAAAGAACAGGGTTGTGAGGTAGAGGGTATGAAACATGTATCTTTAAAGGAAACAAAAAACCTGAAAGACCAAACCCGCATCGACTTCAAAATGGTTACCTTTACCCTGGCAGGTAAAGATTATGGTATTGATATCATGAAGGTGAAAGAAATCTCAAAAGCTTCCAAGTTCACCTTTGTTCCCAATGCGGCACCCTTTGTAAAAGGTGTTTACAACTTAAGGGGCGATATCATATCAGTTATTGATATGCGGATATTTTTCAACCTTGAAGCTGAAGAAGCTGAAGGTAATACGGAGAATATGATAATACTGCGGCTGGACAGTCATGTTCTTTCTGTAATTGTTGATTCCATCGACAAAGTAATCGGTATCAGTTCTGAGACTATACAGCCGCCTCATCCTCTTTTCGGAGATATCAATATCAAGTATATCAGCGGTGTGGTTGAGAATGAGGGCAGGCTCTATGTAATTCTTGATGTGGAACGCATTCTGGGTGATGAGGAGCAGGTTGACGGTAGAACCGTGGAGTCAAGATCGGCTTCATCTATCAGCTCAGCAGCTCCTTTGTCAGTACAGGAATCCACAGTGTCAACAACCGGCAATGCCGTTAAAGAAGATGTTGATATCGGTTTTATCGAGGAAACCCTGATAACCTTCCTCTCGTTTTACTCGAGTCCTGTAAATCAGGAATGGATAAGAAGTCGATTCAGTGCCTGGAAAAAACAGAAGGGTGAGGACGTTCAGCTTGCAAATGTTCAGGACGCCGAGGCCTATCTGTCACCCTTTGCTTCACCATTCTCCGGCAGTTATTGGAACAGTGATTTTGCTGAAAAAGCAGCTTCTTTTCTACCTGCGGATCATACAGGTAACTTCTACATATGGAATCCCGGTTGTGAAAGCGGTTATGAGAGCTATTCGGTAGCATGTCTGGTTAAAAACAGGTTGCCGGATGTTCATCTGAGAATTATTGCTCATGATAACGATCTTATTCGAATATCAACGGCACCGGGACTCGTTGTGAACCAGGCTTCTCTGGGTAGTCTTTACGATAACTTTCTTACCGAAGGCAGCAGGGGAAAACAATTCAAGAAAGAAATCAAGGATGCTATTCTCTTTGAATATCATGATATTACTCATGATAATACTTTACCGAAACTGGATATGGTGGTTATGCGGGATACTGTTTCGTATATTGTTCCTGACAGACAACAGCATATCTTCAATACCCTGGAGGAAGTGATGAAACCCGGTGGACTCCTTATTCTTGGAACTCATGAACAACCCATAAATCCCGGCGCCTGGGAAAAAGTTGAGAATTCCGGCGTCGTGGCCTATAAAAAGAAATAATTAACTCGAGGAGTGCAACATGAGAGTCGAGTACATCAATCCGTTTGTGGAAGCAGCTTACAACATAATGACGGAAGTTCTGCAGGCGGATGTTGAGCGCAAAGATCTGTACCTGAAGAAAACCACACAGCCGGTTATGGGTGTTGCGGCACTTGTCGGTCTGGCCGGAGACGTTGAGGGTCGGGTACTTATTGATATGAGTCAGGATACAGCTATCAAAATTGCATCAACCATGAATGGTGAAAAACTGACCGGTCTGGATGAACTGGCGAAGGCTTCGATAACAGAACTTGCCAATATGATAACCGCCCAGGCCGTTACCAAACTGTTCGATTTGGGTTTCAAGTTTGATCTTACTCCCCCATCTATTATTACCGGTGAGAATATGTCGGTATCCAATGCCAATGTTGAGGCTCTGATTGTTCCCCTTGAGATGCCCCAGGGGCTTGTTGAGATTAATGTTGCCATTCGGGAACGGGCTTAGGAGGGCTGCTTACTTTGAAGACGAAGAGTGATTTTCCAAGTATTAATGAAAGAACTCCCGATGGTCAGAATATCGGCGGATCGGCTTTTAAAGTTCTTGTTGTGGACGATTCCATGTTTGTTACCAAGCAGATCGGGCAGATACTCACTTCTGAAGGTTTTGAGGTAGTGGGAACTGCCGGAGACGGTCTGGAGGGTGTGGAAAAGTATAAAGAGCTCTACCCCAATGTTGATCTGGTAACCATGGACATTACCATGCCCAGAATGGACGGTGTGAGTGCCCTGGAAAAAATAATCGAGTTCGATAAGGACGCCAAGGTGGTGATGATCAGTGCTCTGGGTAAGCAGGACCTGGTAAAAAAAGCTCTGCTCATCGGCGCCAAGAACTACATCGTAAAACCACTGGACCGGAAAAAGGTTCTCGAGAGGGTGATAAGCGTCCTGAAATAGCATAAAAACCGGTTGACACTTCACGTCTAATCGGTAGAATTGTGCTTCGTTAGGGCGGCTAGCTCAGCTGGTTAGAGTACGTGCTTGACATGCACGGGGTCGGCGGTTCGAGTCCGCCGTCGCCCAGATAAACGGTAATCCGAAAGGGTTGCCGTTTTTTTTCGTCAGATGGGGGGAGTTGTTATCTACCGCGGATGTTCACGGTTGGGCACGGATGGGAGCATTATCTCTTTGCTAACCCAAGTTCACCAAAATTGTCTTAAAAATAAAAAAATCGATCTAAAATGAGCTTTTTTTGCCTTCTAATGTCTCTTTAGACGAGCTTGAGTCTTATATGTTTTGCGTAGTGAC
>QNBK01000452.1 GCA_003644105.1 Spirochaetota bacterium
CCCTACCGCAATTCATAGAATCCGGTATCTTCAAGCAGATTTTAGCTCATGGGGATCTGGTTCATGAAAGACTCGGCCTATTTGGATGCTTTGTACGGATTCAGGTTGAAAATCAATTAATATCCTGAGCGACAGAACGTGAGATTCTAGGCAGTAGGCCTTTCGCGTCCGTTTATTTTATCAGATAATCCTGCGTTCTGACACCATCCGGAGGTCGTCCTTTCAGGGTGGAGTTTTATAGCGTTTCGTTATGTCTCAGATTGTAATAAAATATCCGTAGAGGTTTCACAATATTTTGAAGCCATCAGAAACACCTCGTGTGTTTCTGATGCAGGTTTTTATTGGTTCTTTGCTTGGATTCTTCATTAAACAGCTGTGGATAACGCTGCGTCGCTTTGCTCCTTGGGGCTTCGCCCACATTTACCTTTGTCAGGGATTTTGCGGATTCTTCGGATGAGTGATATTTTGTATTGAAGAACGGATGTTTTGTTGTGGTTCGGCAAAATCCCTGCCAACCGCCGGTGGCGGACGGTAAACGCCGTATCACAGCGGGTCGTTGAACAAAACCGCGGGAATTCGAATTCTTATTGATTCGACTTTCGTGCCGTCCATGGCCCGAAAGGCACAGATGAGGACTAAAGGTTTCCCAATTCCGGTCTATTAAACATACCGTTCAACTGATCGATCGAAGATATCAGCCAGCTTCTTAGCTACTTTCAAACTGATGTTCTTTCGGCCGTTTTCCAAATCGGAAACATACTGTCTGGAAAACGAACTAATCCTGCTCCCCAATTCAGTCTGTGACCACCCAGCATTTTCACGATCAATTCTCAGGCAATCGCCAGGTGTCATCTGGGTCTTTGTTTCTTTGAACCAAGCGGTCTCAGTGGGATCTATCAATATATCATTGTCAGAGACTTCAATATTTTTTCCATAATCACTTTGAAGCGCTTTCATGAGTCGGTCAGAAATCTCACCCTTGATTTCAATTTCAGTATGGGGCGTTTTCACGTGAACCAACATAATAAACCTCCAGAACCAATTCTTTTTCCGTTTCACGCCAGCATGCAATCCAGCGATAAGACAAATGACAATGATGCTTCAAATCGCCAAGCTTACTATAGTTCCTCCAACGATTCTGAACAGGGCCGAAATCACGAAGGTCCTCTATCAGTTGAACAAGTTTCTTCTTCTCAAGCTGCCTGAGCTTCTGGACCTGCTTCTCGACTCGCTTAGGCATTACCACCGTGAACATATTTAAACGTACTCCATAAGGGTGTACATGTCAAGAAATCGTTCAGATCATAGTGGAAGCGATATGGTTTCAGATTTGACGTCGTGTAGAAGCTGAAGTTCCCTAAGATTCCCGCATTGCTGCATTTAACTGATGTTCATCTGTTCCGGAGCAAAATGAGATTTTGCTCTTCCGGGGCTTCGCCCAATTCTGCTTTGACATATCTTTTGCAAATGCAATTTGAGTAGCTGTGTGATACAGTCAATGAGAAACATGATGTTGCTATTGATGAGGCAAAAGAAATGCCAACCGCCTTTGGTGCGCGGCAAACGCCGTATCACAGCGGGTCGTTAAATTCAATATCAAGATTTTGTTATTTTTTAACCGGGCGTCCATGGCCCGGTTATCTACTATCAATAAAAATAAAATCGCCACCAGATTATGGTCGCCAACCGGTTCAAGTTCCTCAGAGCCATAAGATTTAGATAAAAACGTACACAGGTAGGTCAATATAGATATATGGGCAAAAGTATGGTAATATTGTCTCATGAGATTTGAATGGGATGAAGATAAGAATCGGGAGAACCTGGATAAACATCAAGTCTCATTTCAAGAAGCTCAAAAGGCATTCCTGGATACCCACAGAATTATTCTAAAGGATGAAAGGCATAGCCAGGTTGAAGATCGATACTTCTGTATCGGTAAAATCGCAGACGAAGTCGCCACAGTGCGTTTTACGATACGTGGAGAGAAGATCAGAATATTTGGTGCAGGCTATTGGAGAGAGGGTAAAAAGCTATATGAAAAGTGACAACTATTACGAAAATGCTCCTGATGAGATCCGCCAAGGTCTGGAATCTGCCCGAGAGATCAAGGACTTTCTTCCCCCCCCTGAGCAACTCATACTAAAAGAAGACACAAAGAAGGTTACGATTGTACTTTCCCAGAAGAGCGTAGAATTCTTCAAGGAAAAATCAAAAGTCACCCACGTTCCGTACCAACTGATGATACGTAAAGTTCTGGACAACTACACTGAGGCCTACTCACAAAAAAGTAACACCTAGATTCTGCAAACTGTTGGCACAGGGCGGTTCCAAAAAGTACTTTTCAGATAGTAACAGGATTGGATATTTGAATTCAACTGATAGCATTCTGGTATTGCTGAGTCTTCAGTTTTTCAAGAGTGTATGCGGTCCCAGACGGACATCGTGTCCTTCTGGGGAGTTTTATCCGTTAGCTTTTTTGATACGGAATTTAACAGATGTTGATCTGCTTCGGAGCAAAATGAGATTTTGCTCCTTCGGGGCTTCGCCCAAATTCTGCTTTGTCATATCTTTTGCAAATGCAATTTGATAAGTGGTGTGATACAGTCAATGAGAAACATGGGTGTTGCTGTTGATGAGGCAAAAGAAATGCCAA
>QNBK01000453.1 GCA_003644105.1 Spirochaetota bacterium
AACCACGAACAGGTTGAAGTGTATTTCGTTATTTCCGGAGAAGGCGAGATGTGCCTTGGAGAAGAGATGAGGGAACTGAACACCGGACAGGCGGTGCACATTCCCCCGGGAATATTTCATCAGCTGACGAATGTCGGTGAAGAACCCTTGTATTTTATCTATTGCTACGGCCCGGCGGGGGATGTGGATCACTGGAAACAGGAACTCTCGGGAACTCTGCCGAAAGAGGGGATTGATGTGCCCCCATTACCCGCCGGTGCCCGGCCGCAATGTACAGATGCCCCGGAGGTTAAATAGATGAGTGCTCTTAAAGTGAAAAAAATCGGCATCATCATGAACGGTGTTACCGGACGTATGGGAACCAATCAGCATCTGATGCGCTCCATTGTTCCCATTATCGGGCAGGGAGGAATTCCAGTAGGTGATGATGAGGTTATCATGCCCGATCCCGTCCTGGTGGGCCGAAATCCTGCAAAACTCGAAGCTCTGGCCCTCCGCTCGGGAATTGATAACTGGACGACAGATCTTGATTCTGTTCTCTCTGACAAGAGATATTCTGTCTACTTTGATGCCCAGACAACCGACCGCCGGGTACCCTCAGTGTCCAGGGCCATAGAAGCGGGGAAGAACGTCTACTGTGAGAAACCTACGGCCCTCACCACTGATGAGGCCTTGAACCTTTATAGAAAAGCAGATTCCGCCGGGGTGATACACGGAGTTGTGCAGGACAAACTCTGGCTTCCCGGTCTGGTGAAACTGGCTTCGGTGCGGGATTCGGGATTCTTCGGAAAAATCATTTCAGTGAGAGGGGAGTTCGGTTACTGGGTGTTTGAAGGGGATGTGATTAAAGCCCAGCGTCCCAGCTGGAACTACCGGAAGGAAGACGGCGGGGGCATTATTTTCGACATGTTCTGCCACTGGCAATACGTTCTGGAGAACCTCTTCGGCGGGGTGAAGTCCCTTTCCGCCATTGGTAAAACTCATATTCCTGAGCGTGTGGATGAAAAGGGGCAAACTTACAAATGCACAGCTGAGGATTCAGCCTATGCCACCTTCGAGCTGGAAGGGGATATCACCGCCCATTTCAACTCTTCCTGGTGTGTCCGGGTACGCAGAGACGACCTTTTAACCATTCAGGTGGATGGCACAAAAGGCAGTGCCGTGGCCACCCTTCGAGACTGCCGGATACAGCCCTACAGCGCTACACCTATGAGCATCTGGAATCCCGATATCGACAGTCCCATAAATCACTATGATGCATGGAGCAAGGTACCGGATACTCAAGTATACGAGAATGCCTTCAAGATACAGTGGGAACTTTTCCTGAAGAGTATCCATGAGAACCGGCCCTTTCACTGGGATCTTTTCAAGGCGGCAAAAGGTGTTCAGCTGGCCGATCTGGGTCTTGAATCCTGGGAGAAACGCTCCTGGGTGGATGTTCCGGATATGGAAAAGGGAGTTAATTGACCTATGTCCCACACTGATAATGATAAACCGGTTGCTCTGGTAACCGGGGGCAGCCGGGGTATTGGATTCGGTATCTGTAAAAAGCTGGCCTCCGAAGGGTACAACCTGGCCATTTGCGGCAGACGGTCCGCCGGGGAGGTTGCAGACAGCCTGGCGCCTCTGGAAAAAGAGGGAGCTGAGGTACTCTATGTACAGGCGGAAATAAGCAAGCCGGAAAATCGGTTGAAACTATTGGCTGCCATCCGGGAGCGCTTCGGCCGTCTGGACGTGCTGGTGAACAACGCCGGGATGGCACCCCGGGAGCGGCAGGACATACTTGAAGCTACCGAGGATATCTACGAGGAAGTGATGAAGGTAAACCTACAGGGGCCTTACTTCCTCACCCAGGCGGTTGCCGGATGGATGGTGGAAGAAGGGCAGGCAGGGCGAAAGAGGTCAATTATCTTTATCACCTCTATATCCTCCACAGTAGCCTCTCCCGGCCGGGGGGAATACTGCATCTCCAAAGCCGGGCTCTCTATGGCCGCACAGCTCTGGGCCGTCCGTCTGGCAGAATACGGTATCGCGGTAAACGAGATACGTCCGGGAATTATCGCCACCGATATGACAAGGGTCGTAAAAGATAAATACGACAGACTGATTGAAGATGGACTTACACTGCAGAACAGATGGGGAACTCCGGAAGATGTGGGAAAAGCGGTTGCCTCCCTGGTGAGAGGGGACTGGGGCTACTCCACCGGACAGGCGGTTTATGTGGACGGGGGACTTACGGTGGGACGTCTCTGATGGCACTTGAACAGGTTAGGAAGCATCTTAGAAAGCTGGGCTGAAGAGCGGATAATGGAGCTGGAGGTTTCCACTGCCACAATCACCTGGATGCACATACGTCTTAATAGAATGCTTCACAATGATATCATTAAATGAATATCCATTAATCTTTACCTGGATCTGAAAATCTTCATCCCCCGGATTCATAATAACAGTAACTATAGAATTGTCGGGATTTAAAAAAGATGTAGTTAATAATTTTTCATCCGAACTAACTGACAAGATACGGTATGCCGCGGGCTGAACATATCTGGAAAAGTGCCCTATATAATAATAAGAGTTTTCGTAAAAAAGTTTGCCCTTTTCAGGAGCAGCTAAAATTGGAGCACTGCACAAATTGAACATATGATTCGGTCC
>QNBK01000454.1 GCA_003644105.1 Spirochaetota bacterium
AATCCAAATGCTTGTCTCAATCTCTTCCAACCATACAGCCATAAGAGACTTAGTGCCGATTGGTTTCGTTGAGTTGTACGTTAAGTTAGTAGGGTCAACTACCCAAATATTTGATTGTATTGCCATTTCTTATTCCTTATCTAGCCGTAGCTCTTCTGTTTAGATTGCCCTCGAAGGACACACTTGCTAATTCAAACCCAGTATCTTTGTCTGACCTGATACCTACTTCAACTTCTTTCACATCTCCATACATAGGTGGTTTACGACCTTCAATGTATTTCCAATCTGTAACCTCCGTAGTACCACGAGTTTTGTTTCTAGCCCACAGGTCAAACTGTGAACCCATAGAGTGTGAGAACTGAACAGTCTTGAATTGAAGAGTACCACGAATCTCTTTGTTTCCTTCTGCTCCAGTAACCCATTCTCCAAAGTTTACAAATGACATAAAAGATGTTCTTCTGTTATCTAAGAAAGTCTCATTGATATTCTGAGGAAAGATATCCATAGTCTCAAATTGTGGAACACTAGCTATGGTTGCTGGTGACATAATCCAAGGAAAAGCCATCTTCCATACTTTGTCCATATTCCAACGACCTGAACCTAGAATCCAATCAGACTCATCAATAGCATCGTTACGGTCAATCAATAAATGGAAAGCTTTACCTAATGCAAAAGAAGCAAATATTCTTCCATCAAACTCCCATTTAGACCAAGCTGATTGAGACTTAGTTCTGCCTTCTTCATAGAATCTATAAACGAATATCGTATTACGAAGTCTTCTTGAACCAATGAACAACATACTGTTTACAGATGAACCAGTGAGTCTATCAACATCACCGTGGATATAAGCCTGACAATGAGAAGTAATGTCATCAGCACTTGTGGTTGTAGTTGATTGGTTTGATACAACCATCTCGTGCAATGCAGAGTATTCTCCACGCTTAGTCACAAAATAAAGTTTACCATTCAAACCAAGAGGCCTGATGTTTAAGTTCACTTCATAAGATAGAATCTCAGTAATCTTGTAAGATGATGGAGATAAAACATTTCCACCTTCAAATCTAAACTGAGAGTTGTTAGAGAATAGGATTACAGAGTCATCAAAGACAACAGAGTATTCAAGCTTGATAGCTGTACGACTTTCAATAGAACTGTCTATTCTGTCACCTTCTAGTAATGCACCAGTAGATGTTCTCCAAAAGTTACCATACTCACCAACCTCAGAAAGAGTAATACCACCTGATGTAATTAGACCCATACGA
The DNA here is from genome assembly GCA_003644105.1 of Spirochaetota bacterium. Classification (GTDB taxonomy): domain Bacteria; phylum Spirochaetota; class Spirochaetia; order DSM-2461; family DSM-2461; genus UBA2779. The sequence goes on from QNBK01000454.1 coordinate 1,263, forward strand.
TTACGGAAGAAGAAGATGTCTTTAATGAACTCCTCTTGTAGGAACTGTGGTAGCTTATTGGTTGTATCATCACCAATCTGTCTACTATCCCAAGTGTAAGGTCTCACAAAGAACTCAACGAACCCTGTATTTGGATTGAACTCACGAGAAATAGTATGAGGCATATAACCATCTCTCATTTCTGTTTGGATACCAATCTCGTAGTGTTCTTTCCAAGAGCCATCTTGATATAGAAACCAAGTAGAGTTCCTGTCTGTTGTTCCAATCTGAACCAACGGTGTATATGTACCAAGATTGTGTGGAAGTTCTGCTTGAGTATCTACTTGATGACCCCAACCAAATGAAGCATTATCACCAAAACTATCTGTTGCATTAACTGACTCAACTGTATATCCAGCACTACACTGAATCTGAACAATCGAACCACTAGAGTTAGCATTAAGCAATGCACTAGAAGCTGTGATTCTCGTAGCAAGACCATTGGCAATAAGTACAGTATCTTTAAATGTTGGGTCTGCTTCTCTAAGTGGAGGTACTACAATCTCAGTAGAAATACCTGTTGCATCCTCTTTAAGATAGATGGTTGCACCGTATTGATATCCTTCAATTACATCAACTTTTTCAATCCAAACGTAACCTTCTCTAAGGTATAACTGTTGTTCAGTAGAGTCAATCATCTTTGGTTGCTTGAGTTTATTAACAATGAACACTGTGTCTTTAACTGTTGTTGCAGAGTAACCATTACGGCCGCCGAATAAGTTCAGGTAGTTTAACCCATCACCTTCAAAAGTAATACCGTTTAGTTCATCGTAATATGTTCCATTGGTAATGTTGACTATCTGTAAACCACCTTGGCTAGTGATTGAGAAAGAGAACTCATCTGTATCATCACCTGTTCCCTTATTGTATTCATAAGTCCACATATCATCATCGAACGTCATCTGTGCAACAGCACCATCAAGATATGTTAGTGGTAAGTTTTCAGTAGGGTTTCTTCTTCTAAGACCACGGTCTATGGTTGGCAGACAATTAATCATCTCTTCAACTTGAGTATCTAATCTATGCTCAGGTGGTTGTTGATTAACCCCACCGGTGAAGTTGGGTTTATTCTCTGTGATGAGAGACATTATGTAAGTCTCACTAGGTTGTTGACACCGAAAGATGATTTAAGCATATTGTATCTACCTGTTCTTGACTCTGAACGTCTTGCAGATAATCTAGCATCTTCTTCATCTACTTCATTGTATGCAAGAGTTTCTTTGTCTCCGATACGTCTAGCCATAAAGATACGACAAGCTCTAATGGTAATGTAATGTCTGATTGGATGAGTTAAAGAATTGAAGTCCAAATCCCATATAACATCACAGTCTTCATCTTCTTCAAAAACGTG
>QNBK01000455.1 GCA_003644105.1 Spirochaetota bacterium
CCTGTACATTTTCGGCCTCAGCTTTAATACGGTTGAAGAGTTCCCCTGTCCCACCCTCTACAACATTAACAATAACACCATACTTCTGTTCAAAGAGAGGAACTACTATATTTACCTGCTCCTTGGACGCAGGTGTGTAGACGGTCAGCTCATTTGACTCGTTTACCCCTTCGGCCATCACCATTACCGCACAAATCAAAACAGTAAGAACCAGTAGTACTCGTTTCATTCTCTTCTCCTCGATTTTTTCAATCAGTATGTGCCCGGATTTTTACGGTGTCAACATATATTTTTGCCTTTTCTTTCTTTATCTTGTCTTTTTTGACTTTTAAAACTATTATTGACCGGTGAACAAGCTCGCAAGGCAAATGAAAATAATTGAAGAGTTAAAATTAAAAGGTGTTGTCAGTATCAACATACTTCATGAAAAACTCGAAGTTTCTAAAGTAACTATCCGCTCAGACATTGAAGAATTGGATCGAAAGGGCTATTTGCTTCGAACCAGAGGTGGCGGTGTCGTAAGTAATAACCGGAATCTCGTCAGATTGGTTGAGAAAACAATACACGAATACGAAGACGAAAAAAAACTGATTGCTCAGACGGCAGCAAAGCTGGTTGAGCCGGGAATGAGAATAATAATCGATTCAGGCAGTACAACCTCTTTTATACCACGCTATCTGAAAGATCTTAAACTCACAATCATAACCAACTCACTGATGGTTGCCCATGAATTCTGTGGAAGTGAGAATATCTCTTTACTTGTTTCCGGAGGATCGTTGCGATACGAATCACAATCCCTTATCGGTATTCCTTCTCTGTCCTTTTTTGATACTGTAAATGCGGATATGTTATTCTTAGGCGCAACTGGTTTCTCCATTGATAGAGGAGCATCTGCATCGGATACGATGGAAGCTGAGACAAAAAAGATGATGATATCAAGTTCTTCTGCTGTTTACCTGCTTATCGATTCATCTAAATTCGGTAAGAATTCCCTAACCCGGATCTGCCCTACTTCAGAACTGACCGGGATTATCACAGATAGCATCGGTAATAAGATTCAACAGCAGCTACTGGACCATGATGTTCTGACTCTGCTTCCGGAAGACTAGAATGATTATTGATTTCCATACTCACGCAGCTGATTTACGTTTACCGGGAGAGATGAATCGGGAACCTGTTACTCTGGAAAAGCTCATCAATCGTTTAGATGAAGAGAACATAGACAAAGCGGTACTGATGCCGGTGAATGTAAGTCCGGAGATATGCCAGGCACCTTTGTTCTTTTCTCCAGGATCCGATATTCTCAGTCAACTGGAAGCTGCAGCAGGCTTTTCTGATCGACTGATCCTGTTTGGGAATCTGGATCCGAGAATGGGATGTTATGGAAATCTGACAAAAAATCAAATATTAAAACCTCCTACAACAGATTTCACTCCATTTCTACAACGATTCAAGGAATTGGGTTGTGTTGGAATTGGTGAAATTGTTGCAAACCTGCCTGTGGATGATTTTCGAGTGATAAATCTGTTTCAGCAATGTGGTGAATGGGATATGCCGGTTCTCTTCCACTGCACAGGCCCTGGAGAGGGGGTTTATGGATTATATGATGAAGTGGGATTACCACGACTTGAGAAATTATTAGTAAATGCGCCGAATACTATAGTTGTAGGTCATGCTCCTGGGTTCTGGTCTGAAATTTCAGGAGATATAACTCCGGAAAATAAATTTATATATCCGCAAGGTTCTATAATAAATGAAGGGAGCCTTCAAAGATTGCTCCGGGAATATCCCAATTTGTATGCCGATATTTCTGCAATCAGTGGTTTCAATGCAATAAGTCGGGACCGGGAATACGGAGTCCGTTTTCTTACAGAATTTCAAAACAGATTATTGTTTGGAACCGACGTTTGCTTTGCAGATGAGGAAGGGAAAATGCCTCATCTTTCTTTCCTTAAAAACCTCCTTTCAACAAAACAAATCAGCAGAAGTATTTTTAATAAAATAACTTGTGATAATGCACTTACAATAATGAAATTATTATAGCCTTCAGGAGGTTGGTATGTCAGAAAGACTGGCTGTAAACGGTGGGCCGAAAGCAATTACATTAGATCAGATTGAAGCACTACGATGGCCCATTTTGACTGAAGAGGATGAACAGTCTGTACTGCATGTAATGAGAAAAAATGAAACATCCCTTTCAGACGAACCAAAGCTGTTGGAGCGTGAATTCGCCTCATACCTTGGTGCTGAATATGCATTGGCAGAAGTTAACGGAACCTCAGCTTTATATGCAGCATTGTTTGTACTGGGTATCGGCCCCGGGGATGAAGTTATCTGTCCTTCCTACACGTATTGGGCCACTGCCATGCCAGCAGCAACACTGGGTGCTGAAGTAGTCTTCTGCGAGATAAACCCGGATAGTCTCGATATGGATGTCGTAGATTTCAGGAATAAAATAACCCCAAGGACAAAAGCTGTCATTCCCGTTCATCTGTGGGGTGTACCATGCGAAATGGATGAGATTCTTGCAATTGCCAGAAAGAATGGGATTGCAGTTATCGAAGATGCATGTCATGCCCATGGTGCTGAATACAATGGCAGAAAAGTTGGAACTATCGGGGACATCGGGATATTCAGTTTTCAA
>QNBK01000103.1 GCA_003644105.1 Spirochaetota bacterium
GTGGAACCGGGTATCGGGGGACAGGAATTCAACCCCGTTGTTCTCGGTAAAATTGAAGAGACTGCAGATTACATCAGCAGAAAAGGTCTGAAAACAAAAATCTCTGTGGATGGCGGAGTGAATATGGACACATTGCTGAGTGTTAAGGATGCCGGAGCAGACATACTGACAGTTGGTACAGCTATGTTCAGCGGTGATATCAAGGAAAATATTGTGAGAATCAGAGGAATACTTAATGAGTAGATATGTACTGGGAATAGATGCGGGAACAGAGAGTATCAGATCGGGGATTTACAACGAAAAAGGCCATTGTATCGCTTACGGCGTAAGTGAGAATGAAAACATTCATAAGCATCCCGGGTGGGGAGAGCAGAGTGTTCATCAGTGGGATAAATCCTTAATTGAATCGGTGAAAAAGGCCATTGAAGCGGCGGATATCAATCCTGAACTAATTGAAGGAATCGGACTGGACGGTACGAGCTGTACGGTTGTTTATCTTGATGAGAGCGGACAGCCCATGAGAGATGCTCTGATGTGGATGGATATCCGGGCTTCCAAAGAGGCGGATGAAATCGCCGCATGCGGCGATCCGGCATTAAAATATGTGGGTTTCAGCAAGGTTTCACCGGAGTGGTTTCCCTGTAAGAATCTATGGATAAAACGTCATGAACCTGAAATCTACGATAAGGCAGAGACGATTTTTGAGCATACCGACTGGCTGGCATACCGCCTTACCGGGGAAATTACAGCCAATATCAATACGGTTTCCATCCGCTGGTTCTACAATGAAAAAGACGGTGGATTCCCGGTTTCGCTTTATGAGAAAATCGGACTTGAGGATATCTTCGGGAAGATTCCCAGGCGTATTGTCAGAATCGGAGAAGTTGTCGGAGGGTTGAGTTCCAAAGCAGCAGCAGAGATTGGATTGAAACCGGGGATTCCTGTTGCCGGCGGTGGGGCGGATGCCTATATGGGTGTTCTCGGGGTGAATGCCCTGAGTCCGGGAAAGCTGGCTCTGATTACCGGATCTTCCCAGCTTCTTATCGGGATGAGCGATTCAGAGCTGCATGCTCCGGGTATTTTCGGCACTTTCCCCGGTGCTGTTATTCCCGGAGTTGAAGTGGTTGAAGCCGGTCAGATTTCAACGGGGTCGATTCTCAAATGGTTTGTCTCCAACTTCCTTAATACTGAAATAAGCCATGAGGCGGAAATCCGGGGCATCTCAGTTTATCAGATACTCGACGAACAGGCGGCTGAATTACCGCCGGGTTCCGAAGGACTTGTTGTTCTGGAGCATTGGCAGGGAAACAGAACCCCCTGGGTGGATGCTGAGAGCCGGGGAGTTATTCGGGGGCTCACACTGAAACATACCCCGGCACATATTTTCAGAGCCATTATGGAGGGCGTTGTATATGGAACACAGATTATTCTGCAGAAAATGGAGGAGGGTGGTGTTTCCATTGATGAGATAATTGTCTGCGGCGGGGCAACACAGAGCAATCTCTGGATGCAGATTCATGCGGATGTTACCGGGAAGGTTCTGATAATTCCGAAAGAGCCCCAGGCCGTATCCCTGGGTTCGGCTATTGCCGGTGCTGTGGGAGCTGGAATCTATCCGGATTTGAGAACCGCCGCTGAAGCGATGGTTGAAACAGGCAGAGTTGTTGAGCCGATTCCTGAAAACACAGCGATTTACAGGGAATATGTCCGGCAGTACGAGGCCACGTATGAGAATCTGAAAAAAGAGTCCGCAAGACTTGTCAAAACGTTGGAATGAAAACGGCAGGAAGATATCGGCTTCAGTTTATGACAAAGCCGTAAAGATGTCAGGTATCCGGTAATAATGATGGTACTGATTTTAAGTTCATTGTATGAATAGGTGATATGTTATTTTTTGGAATAGATTCAGGGACTCAAGGTATTCGAGGTCTTATTACTGATGAACGGGGCTCGATTGTTGCTGATGGAAGCAGCCGGTTTACCGTACTCAATGCCGCTGTAATAGAGAAGCATTATGAACAGTCTGCGATGGTCTGGTTAGACTCTCTGGTTGAAGTGATAGGGCAATGCATAACCGGGCTGAATCAGAAGGGCTTCAAAGCCGAAGATATAACCGGAATTGGCATTGATGGAACTTCCGGCACCGTAATCCCGATTGATTCCAGTTTCAAACCTCTTGGAAATGCTCTGATGTACAACGACGGGCGTTCAGACCTGGAGATGGTGAGGGTTCAAAAAGCCGGTGAAGATCTGAGCAGCAAATTGGGATACAGATTCAAACCGAGCTTTTCCCTGCCGAAGATACTGTGGATTAAGGAGAATCAACCGGCGATATTTGAAAAAACCCGGTATTTTGTTCACCAGTCTGATTATATCATCGGATTTCTGACGGGGAATTATCAGAGTTCTGATTACACTAACGCGTTAAAAACCGGATACGACTTAATCGATGATTGCTGGCCGGATTTTATTGAATCGGATCTGGGAATTCCCCTTGACCGCCTGCCGGAAGTTGTTTCTCCGGGTTCAATTGTGGGAACCGTATCAAAAACTGCTTCGAGGTTAACGGGGCTGTCGGCTTTTACCCGGGTAAGTGCGGGAGCCACTGACGGTATCGCCTCCGCCCTGGCTTCCGGGATTAAGAAACCGGGGGATTACAATACAACCATAGGAACCACCCTTGTTATAAAAGGTCTGACGGATTCAATTATCAGTGATAAACAGGGGCGTATTTATTCCCACCGGCATCCCGACGGTTACTGGATTCCCGGAGGCGCCTCCAATACCGGCGGCCTCTGCCTGAAACATCATTTCCCCGACAGGGACTTCAAGGAGATGGACTTACAGGTGAATCTACGGGAACCCTCAGGACTCATCACTTATCCTCTGACTGGGAAGGGGGAGCGTTTCCCTTTTCAGAAGCCCGATGCCGAAGGCTTTACCGAAGGGAATATCAGGGATGACGTGCAGCTGTACACAGCTTTATTGGAGGGGGTTGCGTTTACCGAGCGTCTGTCCTACTCGGTTATGGAAAATCTGGGCTGTGAAAAAGCTGATTCAATTTATACCGCCGGCGGTGCGGCCAAATCCGATGTCTGGTTGCAGATAAGGGCAAACATACTCCAGCGACGTCTGATTGTACCTAAGGTGGTAGAGGCCGCAATGGGATCTGCAATTCTGGCGGCCTCAACAATAGCGTTCAACGGAACTTCTGAAGCTGTTGCAGCCATGGTTGGGATGGAAAAGGAGATTCTTCCGGATTCTGCCGCTGCTGATAAATACGAAGAGAGTTATGAAGGCTTTTTAGCCGGCTGCAGAGAGCGGGGCTATACAGATGGGAGTGCAGTTGTATGAGTATTTTCAAGGAATGTGATATCCGTGGTGTTTACGGTGAAAACCTGGATGAGGAGAATGCCTTTCTCATCGGCCGGGGGATCGGCTCCCTCCTCTCAGGTAAAAGTGTGGTTGTCGGCGGTGATGTGAGAGTCTCGACTCCGGCTTTAATGGGCAGACTCATCGATGGCTTGTTTCAAAGCGGAGCGGAAGTTATCAATATCGGAACTGTTCCAACTCCATTGGTGTATTTTGCCAAGAGTATTCTCAAGGCCGCAGGAGCTGTGATGGTAACAGCCTCCCACAACCCTGCGAAATACAACGGATTCAAGATTATGCTTGGTGAAATGCCGGTTACCCCGGAAAATCTCAAAGAACTGGAAAAGAAGATTGAAAAGAAAAACTTCATCGATGAAAAGGGCTCAATCAGAGAGTATTTAATCGAAAAGGAATATGAAGACTTTGTACTACCCCTGATTCAACCGCATAGAAAACTCAAAGTTGTGATAGATGCCTGCAACGGTGCCATGTCGGAACTGGCCCCGGAAATCTTTTCCAAAGCCGGCCATGATGTCATCAGGTTATTCTGCTCCTTTGACGGTAGATTTCCCAATCGGGATCCGAATCCGGCTGTGTATGGAAACCTGAACCGTCTTCAAAAGATGGTTGTCGATGAGGCAGCCGATATCGGAATTGCCTTTGATGGTGATGGAGACCGGGTTGTTTTTGTTGATAACCTGGGTCGCTTCTGTGAGAGTGAGCGCAGCTTTGTGATATTGATGAAGGATTATCTTGCAAGGGAGAAATCTTCGGTTGTTTACGACGGGAAATCTTCCTCGGTGGTTAAAAAAAGTATTGAAGCGGCGGGTTCCCGGGCCATCATGGAGCGTTCGGGGCATGCATTTATCAAGAAAACCTTTCTGGAGAATAGTTCGATCCTTGCCGGTGAAATCAGCGGTCATTTTTTTTTCAGGGAGTTCGGCTATGACGACGGTTTGTTTGCCGCTTTGAAAATGACCCGAATCCTCAGCGGAACAAGTGAAACCATGGCTGAAAAGATTGATGAGATTGAGAAAACGGCGATAACACCGGATTTACGCATCGATATGAATGAGGATTCCGTAAGCAGAATTATGGACTATCTTTCCGGATTTGAAGAGAACTACCCCGTATCCAGGCTTGATGGTATAAGAATCGAGTTTCCCGACGGCTGGCTCCTGGTTCGAAAGTCGGTAACCGAGCCTTGTATTACTGTGAGGCTGGAGGCCGGATCCAGAGATTCTGTAATTGATATCAGTAACAGGGTGTTCGGAGATGAATATCCTGAGATTAAACAGGTTATTATTCAAAGTATCTGAGAACGCTCAATCCCAGCATTTATCTGCCGGCAATTCTCATCCCGATTTTTATCATTCTGCAGGCTCTTTCGGCAGCATCAACAAGGCATTCCGCCGACCGGGCAATAGCCTCTTTCAGGGGCATGGCCTTATCCACCGTACTCATAATCGAATCAATCCCGTATTCATAAACTGCCGAGGCACCCTTACCGATATCACCGACCACAGCCAGCACCGGTATCCCTGCGGGTTTTGAACGGGCTGCAACACCGATGGGCACTTTCCCCCGGATGGACTGACCGTCTATCTTACCCTCTCCTGTGATAACAAGATCGGCTCCGGATATCTTTGATTCAAAGTCAACAAGATCCAGAATCGTATCGATGCCGCTTTTAATCTCAGCATTGCAGAAGGCCACAAGTCCGAATCCCAGCCCCCCGGCTGCTCCGGCACCGGGGATATCCCTCATGGGCTTTCCCTTCCATGTTTCAACCACATCGGCAAACTGAGAGAGAGCAAAGTCAAGCTCCTTCACCATCGCAGGGTCGGCTCCCTTCTGAGGCCCGTAAACAGCCGATGCCCCCTGTTCTCCCAGCAGAGGATTATCCACATCACAGGCCACATGAATCCTTGCATCCCTAATCAGAGGGCTGACAGCTGTATCATCCACAGATGCAATATCCGCCAGAGCAGCTCCTCCCCGGGGAAGCTCCTTTCCTTCGGTATTCAGCAATTTGTAACCCAGAGCCTGGGCCAGGCCGGCTCCTCCATCGTTGGTGGCGCTGCCCCCAATTCCGATGGTGATATCCTTAAAGCCGCCTTCCAGTGCCGCCAACAATACCTCTCCTGTACCGTAGGTGCTGGCAATCCGCGGATTTTTCTCGTTTTCCTTCAGGAGAGGCAGTCCGCTGGCGGCGGCCATTTCCAGTACAGCTTTGCCTTCAACGATGCCGTAGAATGCTTCTACCCGGCGCCCGAGAGGGTCGTCGGCTCTTACACTGACGATTTTGCCGCCCAAACCGCTCACTAGAGCTTCCACAGTACCCTCTCCTCCGTCGGCGATGGGAATCTTGATATATTCGGCATCGGGAAATACGGCGGTTGCCCCTTTCTCGATGAGACCGGCCACCTTGAGACTGGTGTTGCTTCCCTTGTAGGAGTCTGATGCGATGATGATTTTCATGGATAATCTGACCTCTGTCGCGGTAAGTCTGCATTCAGTTTAGCCCTGTGGCTTCGAGGGAGCAAGTGTTGTTTCTGTTTAGATATTAATTGCCGAAAACAAGAAATTGAGAACTTGAAATATTCATTTTCAACACTTGCGAACCTTTATATGCAGTACTATTCTTAGTTTCGCACATAAAGAGGAGAACCTTATGGCTGAGACACTTGTAATTGCTGTCGGCGGAAACGCCCTGATTGAAGATCCGCATCACGTATCCGTATCCGCCCAGTATCTGGCTGCCCGGCATACCGCCGAGAGTCTTGGGGGTCTGGCTGCAGCAGGTCATAAGCTGGCCATCGTTCACGGGAATGGTCCTCAGGTTGGATTCATACTCCGCCGGGCCGAGCTGGCACGGGATGTGCTGCATGAAGTTCCTCTGGATTCCTGTGTGGCCGATACCCAGGGTGCTCTGGGGTACAATATTCAGATGGCCATGGGAAATGAACTGAAATCCCGCAAAATTGAGAGGAGTTCTGCAACCATCGTTACCCAGGTTCTGGTGGATAAGAATGATGAGGCCTTTAAAAACCCGGTAAAACCCATCGGCGGCTTTATGGAAGAAGATGAAGCCCGCAGACGGGAAGCGAATGACGGCTGGAAGGTGAAGGAAGATGCCGGTAGAGGATGGCGACGGGTAGTGGCTTCTCCCGAACCTCTGGAAATGCTGGAACTTGAAGTGATAGAGGCACTGGTGAAGTCCGGTGTTATCACTGTGGCCGCCGGGGGCGGTGGAATCCCCGTTGCCTTGAATGAAAAAGGAGAGATTGAGGGTGTTGAGGCGGTTATCGATAAGGATAAGGCTGCATCACTTCTGGCCCGGTCTCTGAATGCCGACCGGCTGATTATCTCGACAGCTGTTCCCAGGGTTTGTATCAATTTCGGAAAACCCGATCAGAAAGAGCTTGATGTAATTACAGTTGCCGAGGCTGAAACGCTTTCCGCCGAGGGACAGTTTGCCCCGGGGAGCATGCTGCCCAAGATTCAGGCTCTGGTTGCCTTTGTGAAATCTACCGGTAATGAAGGTGTGATTACCGATCCTCCGCATCTTACCGCAGCTCTGGACGGACGGGCCGGGACCCGGATCGTACCTTAATTTTTGCTGTATCGGGTCTCAGCTGATTGTCGGTTTCGGAGAAGTTTTCTTAAACCAGCGACAGATGCTTATCCCGGTACTCTTTTGGTGTCATTTTAAAGCGGGTTTTAAAGCTGTTATAAAACGGCACGATATTGCTGTAGCCGATTAACTCTGCAATATCCTTTATCGGGGTTAGCGTTTCCCGGAGCAGGCGTGTAGCTTCGTTCATTCTCAGATCCAAGAGGTACTTTCCCGGACTTATATCCAGTTGTCTGGAAAATTGTGAGCGAAAATAACTCACCGACATTCCGGTTTTGTCCGCCATATCTCTGAGAGTCGGAGGATGGGCCAGGTTGTTTTTCAGACTGTCGATTATTTTGGATATTTCGGGACTTATCGACGATGCGGGGCATTGCCTGTTTTCTTTCGAGTAGAGTTGGGTGAGAATCAGCATCATCAGCAGAGAGCGTAAGCTTGTATTTACAGATGATTTACCATCCGGATCCAGGGATGCCAGGCGTTTGATGTCATGTTCCAGTATTGATGCCGAACACGGTTGGAAAAACTTGTACGATGATTTTTTTCCGGCGAGGGTTTGTATTTCTATCGGTAAGGTTTCAGTTTCTTCCGGAAGGAAGTGATTCATTGAGATTGTCGCGGGGCTAGTAACCGAAAATACCCTGAAGGGTGTATCAGGATAAATGAGCAGGGCCTGAAAGGGGTTTATCAGGAGTTGATCTTCACAGAGTTCAGCCTGGATTTGTCCGGTGTGAACGAATATGAGATCAAAAAACGGATACTTCCTCGGATCATTAGTATCCAAAACTCCATACCGGTTTCTTATGCAGCGGATCATACAGTCAATATTATGAATAGAAAAGTCATTTATAGGAATAGCGTTACGGTTTAAAGGCTGAATAATGTATTTATATCGAATGAAATGGTCAAAATTATTAATAATAAGGAGTTGTTGGGATGACGCCAAAAGAGAGAGTGAAAGTTGTATATGAAGGAAAAACCCCCGATCAGGTTCCGTTTCTGCTCGATCTTTCACACTGGTACAAGAAGAATTACAACGTACCGTTTGATTTAAGCGGAATTAAAAAAGTAGATTATGATCTGGTTGCTCTGCATAAGAAACTGGGTGCGGTGGCTTATGTGGAGATGGGATCGTTTTTCGAGCTTTACCCGGAAGATCCCGGAGTAGAGATTAAATCCTGGACCGAAGACGGTGTTTTTCATACAAAAATCATCACTCCAGTCGGATCTCTTGAGGACTCACGGGTTTTTGAGGAGCGGAGTTACTCATACAACATCAAAGAGCCTCTTGTGAAGAGTGTTAATGATTTTCCAATTGTCGAATATTTGATGAATTCTCTTCAATGCCGTCCCAATTGGGATTACTATAGAGAATGGGAAAAGGCCTTAGGCGACCTTGCTTTCCAATATACACAGCTTCCGTATTCGGGTTTCGGATATTTAATTTCGCGGTATATGAGAGTAGAGGAAACTGTTTTTGCAGTTATGGACTATCCCGGCAAGGTACACAGTCTTGTTGATACGGTGAATGCCTGTAATCTTCGAATATTGGATAAGATTATTGACGGTCCCTTTGAAACCCTCTTTATCAGTGATAATTACGACAGCAATGTTCAGCCCAGGAATTATTTTGATGCTTATATGCGCTCTTACTACACGGTAGTGGCTAATCGGCTTCACGAGAAGGGTAAGTACTTGTCGGTTCATGTAGACGGTGAGAATAGCGGTATTGTGAAATGGCTCTCTGAGTGTGGGGTAGACTGTGCCGATGCGATAACACCGGCTCCCATGTTCAACCTTTCGCCCGCTGAAATTCGTGAGCAGGCCGGTCCTGATTTGATTCTCTCCGGTGGTATTCCGGCAAACCTTTTCGGCTCGACCGGTTCGGATAAAGAGTTTACCGAGGCGGTAGTACGGTGGCTGGAAATTCGCAGAAAGTCCTCAAGACTCTTTATGGCCGCAGGCGATCAGGTTCCAACCGATGCCCCATGGGAGCGAATCGCTTTGCTGCCGAAATTGATTGAGGAGTATGGCCGGTATTGAAACTCCTTAAGCGACGCTTTCATTCTAATGACAAGCTCGATAATTTCCTCCCCCAGTGCTACTTCCCCGAAGCTGAACGCCGGATCACCGGCATCCAGA
>QNBK01000104.1 GCA_003644105.1 Spirochaetota bacterium
GATAACCTTGTTTCAGAAAAAATAATTAATATTGGATTCCTGCAGGATGATGTAATGATATTTCCAGATGAGAGCAGCGGCGATGAAATTCAATAAGCTTGCCGGAAGTAGAAAGATTCTGGACGTATGGAATATTCCTGTCTTTGTGTTATTCGCCAGTTTTGCTGTATTCCTTCTTTATCCTATCTTTATGGTTATCAAATCCAGCATGATAAGTGCGGATGGAACGACAGTATCTCTTCAGAGTTATATAAAATTCTTCAGTGTTTCTTACTATTCAAAAGCATTATATAACACTCTTCTTTTAGGGGTATTGGGAACAGCAGGTATTATAATTCTTGTTATTCCTCTAGCCTATTTTTTTACCAGGTATAAAATCTTCGGACACACTCTTGTTGGTACCATTCTCTGGATTCCCTATCTTACCCCGGCCTTTATCGGTGCATATACCTGGCTGATTCTCTTTGGGAAGTACGGCCTTATAACGGATTTCTTCAGGAATCTTGGAATAATGGTTCCGTCAATCGGTGGTTTTGGAGGAATACTGACAGTCTTCATTTTAACCTATTACCCCTTGGGGTTTATTCTGCTGATCGGTGCGTTTCAGACAGTCGATCCCTCTCTGGAGGAAGCCTCTCATAATCTGGGAGCTTCCAATTTTCGTCGTTTCTGGACAGTAACAGTTCCCAGTGCTACACCCTCAATTCTGAATGCTTCTCTGCTGGTATTTATACTGATTATTGATTCTTTCGGTATACCGGCTATTGTTGGAGTCGGAACTCCGGTACTTACCACACTTGTTTTTGGAGAGTTTACATCAGAAATGGGCGGCCCCCCTGTTATGGCTGCAACAGGGGCTACTATTTTACTATTTATTTCCATGTCGATCCTGATTCTCCAACGTGTATATCTGCAGAAAAAAAGTTTTGTCTCCAGCGGAACCCGAAACATAGAAATAATTAATCCCAGACCGGTAAAGAAAATTATTTTAAGTCTGATGTTTGCTGTAGTACTGGTTTTTTCACTTCTTCCAATTATAACAATAATAATTTCATCCTTCACTGTGGCGAACGGGCCTGTATTGCAATATGGCCAATTTACTCTGGATCATTACCGGAATACTTTTTATGCCGTTCTGCGTCCCCTGAAGAACTCATACATTCTGGCAACTTCATCTATGATACTGGATCTTACTTTAGGTTCTCTTATCGGTTATGTAATCATCCGGAAAGGGAAAAAAATGGCAACATTTATTGACGCATTTGTTGCTCTTCCATTGGGTGTTCCTGGTGTGCTTCTTGGTATAGGTTTGATTCTCGGTTTCTCCAGAGGACCGATAGTACTTGTGGGGACAGCCTCTATTCTGATTGTAGCGTATTTTGTACGGAGGCTTCCTCATCCTGTCCGGACTGTCTCAGCCATCCTGGCTCAGGTGGATGAAAATATTGAAGAAGCTTCAGTGAATCTTGGAGTTCCGCCGGTGAAAACCTTTCTGAAGGTTACTACAAGAATGATTTTCCCGGGTATTGCAACAGGGGGATTGTTAGCCTGGACCACATCCGTTTCAGATCTTACCTGTACAATTCTCATCTACCCTGCAAGGTGGAAAACTCTGACGGTTGAAACTTACGCACAGATCAGAAGCGACCTCTATGGACCGGCCTCGGTGGTGGGAATTTTTCTTCTACTGTCAGTCATGGTTCCGATCTTTATCGTTAACCTGATAAGTCAAAGACGTGATCGGAAAAAAAGCATGGTAAAGAATGAAAGATAGTCTATAGAATTCATACTGCATTTCTATTAAAACCGGTGTTGAAATAACGGGGGAGGGGGAATCTGATTTGCGAAAAGGCGAAACGGCTATTTGCTTTGACTGGGATGGTACAATCCTGGATTCGATGAACGACAAATTTGAGAATTTTATATTCGCGGTATCTAAGGCTTTTCTCATTAACCTTTCAGATCGTGATACACCGCTGGATAATATTTCGAAACTGATTGACTTCTGCCATAAGGAGTATGGTGGTGAGTTGAGAGTTTATCAATTTGATAATGTCGTAGACTCATTCAGTCATCCACGTAATTTATTGAGAGTTATCAGGCTGTTGGCAGAAAAACCACAAGAACTTAAAACCTCCTCATACATCAGGGAAAGGCATCTGTATGATACTTTTCAGGAGGAGCTGGAAGGTGACAACAACAACGATTTTATCAGCTGGGTAAGCAGTGTCGGAGATATACTGGAAAGCCTTACAACCCTGGAAAGCTCGCCATTGGATAGTTTTCGGGATTTGTCGAATAGAAAAAAATATTTTGATGTATTTAATCAGGAGTATACAGATTTAAATACAAAATCATCTTTCGGATGGAAACCTTTTGTCAAGGTTGAAAGGGTATTGGAAAAGCTCTCAGTAGATAATGATCTGTTTGTTGTCTCGAGTCTGCTGACACCTCTTTTGTCTGAAGAAGTTAAGAAATACACTTTTGCAGAAAGAATAAAAACCGTTATCGGGGGTGATAAGGCAGAAAACCTTAATTATGTTAAAACCCTGGGATACCGAAGAGTCATATTTGTGGGTGATATGCCTGCCGACCGTGTTGCTGCAGTGAAGAGCGGTGCTGAATTCTACCGTATTCATCCCGGGGAGGACCGGGGAAATTCTGACTGGGAGATGATGATGGAGAAATTGAACCTTTGATAGTATTCTTTCTATAAGGAAGTCCACTCGCCTCCGTTCTCCGAGGATTTCAGGCAGGCAAAGGTAAACTGCATGCCCGCCAGTCCATCCTCTGCGGTGGGAAACCACAGGGCAAGTGAATCGGGTTTCGTGCCGCTAATCCTGGCCGCAATGGCTTCGGCGGCATCTGAATAAATATTGGCAAAGGCTTCAGGAAAACCTTCGGGGTGGCCGGCAACAACCCGGCAGACTCTGGCCGAAGCCGGATAGGTTCCCGGGCCGTTGGGGGTGCGTACCTGAGCAGGCTGTCCCAGGGGATAATAATTCAGCCGCTGGGGAATCTCCTGCCACCATTCGATACTACCTTTGTTACCTGAGATACGGATTTTAAGACTGTTCTCGATTCCTGCAGCAGCCTGGGTTACCCAGAACATCCCCCGGGCACCGCCCTCAAGATGGAGCATCGCACCGGCAAAGTCGTGGACGATACGTCCGGGAACAATTGAACCCACTTCGGCGGAGAGTTCACTGATTTCCTTACCGGTGATAAACCTGAGAAGCTGATGGGCATGGGTGCCGATATCTCCGAGCACCAGGGAGGGACCGCTCTTTTCCGGGTCGTACTTCCAGCCTCGATGAGCAGTGGGATCGTCTTTTTTACTCTCGTCGGCTTTGCCTCCCTGAACGTACTCCACCTGCACAAGGCGCAAATCTCCAATCTCTCCGGCTTCCACCATGGCTCTTGCCTGACGAACCAGGGGGTAACCCGAGTAATTGTGGGTAAGACAGAACACCAGACCGGTTTCTTCTGCAACCTTCACAATTTCTTCAGCATCTTCAATACTGTTGGTGATGGGTTTATCGCAGATAACGTCAAATCCGGCTTTCATGGCAGCAACGGCATAGGGGTGGTGATAGAGGTTGGGAGCCATGATGGCCACCGCATCGGCACCGTCTTTCCGGGCCGCTTCGGCGGAGAGCATGTCATTTACGTCAGAATAGGCTCTATCTGCAGGAATACCGATTTCTAATCCGGCAGATCGGGATTTTTCCGGATTTGAAGAGAGGACAGCGGCAACCATATCATAGCGGCCGTCCAACCTGGCGGCACTGCGGTGCATGCGGCCGATAAAAGATCCGGGACCTCCGCCGATGAGGGCCAGACGGATGGGGCGGCCGAGTTTTTCAATTACGGGATTCAGTGACATATGTACATCCTTGTGTATGTTCTTTAAAGGGTATCAGTTACTCTTCTTCTGTACTCGGCGGAAGGCCTCAGCCCACCGGACGAATCCTCGGGTAAGACGGGTTTGTATCCACACTTTGCCTTCACCGCTGAACCGGCATACCAGCCCTTCACCTGAGAAAAAAAGTGATTTCATTCCACCTACCGGCTGAACTTTATACTGCAGACCTTCGGTGAAGGCCACGATATATCCGGTATCAACTACGTACTGGCTGTTAACATCAATTTCGATCAGTCCGCCGTAGGTGTTGAACCACAAATCGCCATTACCACTACAGCGGATCATAAATAGTTTTTCCCCGGAGAAGAAGCCTTTGAATCCCTGGAACTCTATTCCTGTGGAGATATCAGTTCCTGAGGCCAGGAATGATCCGTTTTGTACAAAGACGGTCTCATTCTCCAGATAAAGATGGGCGATGTCACCCGGAGTACCGGGGGCAAGGCCGATGTACGCATCTTTGTTTCCCGCACTGTACTCGTTGATAAACAGTTTCTCTCCGCTGATCATTCGCTTCAGGCCGCCTTTCATCTTCGTTTTCATTGAGATGGAGGTGTCCATGGCCGCCATAGACTGGGCTTCAGCTTTAAGGGTTTTACCCGAGGGGATTGTAACATTGAGAAAAGCATAGTCCGGCGAGGATTTAATGTTATATGGAAAATCAGTTTTTTCTGTCTGCATCGTCTACTCTCCTACTTGCTCTTCGGCCGAAGGTAAGGTGTGAGGCTTTTTCCGAAAACTCTGTCTGCATGGGTCTGGCACCATATCCTTCCTTTTCCGGAAAACCTGCTGACGAGTCCTTCTCCACCGAGGAAGGATGAAATCAGACTCTTTCCTGCTCTGGTAATCTTATACTCCAGGGTATCTTCAAAGGCCGCGATGTTACCTGTATCCACAATGTATTCACCGTCGACATCCACCGGGTACAGAGCACCGAAAGCATTGATAATAACGATTCCCCTACCTGACATTTTCAACCAGATAAAGCTTTCTTTTGAAAAGAGATTTTTCATTCCCTGCCAGCTGATACTCATATCCACACTGTCTTCATGAGCAACAAAGGACCCGCTCTGAACCATGAGGTTCGTGCCTTCTTTGAGCGTTAAGGACTCCATATCCCCCGTCAGGTTTGCAGCGAGTATCACCTCTCCTCCTGATGAACCGGCGGTAAAATGATTCATGAAAATACCTTCACCGGCAAGAGTTCTGGCGACACCCTTCAGTAGGTTTCCACCTTTTTTTTTGTGAGTGGTGGTTTTCACTGCCATATCTCCACTCATGGCAATCATGGAGCCGCCCTCGGTAGTAATGTGCTCCCCGGGATTGAGTTTTACCCGAGCGGCGGATGATGCCGGTTTTTGTACTATTTCAACTTTCATATCATTCCTTCTCTACCGGAACTTCGGGTTGAGCCAGGCTGCAAGGCCTTTCAGACTTCTTGTTTGTATCCATATTTTTCCGTTTCCAACAACTCTGGTAACAAATCCTTCCCCGCCGAACATCGATGCGAAAAGCCCCCCGGGCAGAGCAATCTTGAGCTTCATATCCTTCTGATAGGCCACAAGAAATCCGTTATCAATAAACAGCTCTCCATCTACCTCTCGTTCAATTATTCCACCGTAAGCTCCGTACCAGAAGCTTCCACCATTGGTTCCGCCTACGGCCAGAAGTTTCATCAGACCTTCACCTGCAAACATGGAAATGAATCCGGCCCAGACGGTTTTCACCTTTACTTTTCCCGCGGAAGCCAGCCATGCCCCTCTCTGCATGCAGAGAGTTTCCCCTTCTTTCAGATCGACACGCCTGATTTCTCCGGGAACATCCTGGGCCAGGGTAACTCTCCTGGTACCTGCGGTGTTGTTTGAAAAGGTTGAGGCCATCAGACTCTCACCACCGAACCATTTTTTACCCAGGGCTGAAAGGAACCCGCCATTCAGATGGGCCTTGAGATCGAGATCGGCTGACATGGACTGCATGGCACCACTTTCGGCGGTAATAGACTCTCCGGCTTCCAGGTCGACATGGACATGGGCGAAGGCCGGTCCTCCGGATATTTCTGCTTTCATTCTAATTCCTCCAGCAGATTTCATTATACAGTATCTTTTGGTATAGATCAGTCGGGATCGATATTATTCAGAGTTATATTGACATCATCAATTTCTGCATTGATGCTGTATACGGTGTAGGTATCTCCTTCATCATCCCGTCCTCTGACGTTGATAAATACAGACTCAAGCTCTGCCAGTGGAATTGTCAGAGAGTCGCCATTCAGCAATGGATTTCCCTTAAGCAGATCTTTTCCCCAGTCTTCTGAATCCAGATTGCTGATATACAGATCTGATAATGTAAACCCGGTTTCATTTGTTACGGTGAAAACCTCACTGTTTTCGGCGGAAAACAGTGGTAGTGAAATAACGAGCAGTATTGATATGACGCAGAGAATTCTTCCGGTCATTGTTTTTTACCTCTCTACAACTTCAGCATAACACTGCTGTTGGAGAATATCCATTGACATAATTCCTTCAGGTATAAAAAAAAGGATCGATAGTATTTATTTTCTATAGTGTTAATACCGATAATCTGATTATTGAAAACACAATATATGGTGTTTTATGCTGAAAACGGCTTGTCATTGGCGAGGCAGTCGGGGCACAATGAAATCTCCGGGGGGAGGGGATATGTCTGTTACCACTCAAAAGAAGTTCACGTTTAAGCAACCGATCAGTGAGGAGATTTTCAAGAGGAAGTACATGCTTCACAATGAGGAGTCTCCGGAGGTTGTCTTTCGAGGCGTTGCTGATGAAGTGGCTTCCGCCGAGGCTGAGGGCCTGAGAAAAGAGATTGCTGATCGTTATTACGACGAGATTGTCTCCGGCCGTTTTATACCGGCAGGCCGTATTCTGGCCAATGCCAGACCTGCGAGTCCCATGAAAAACTACAATAACTGTTTTACTATTGATGTTGAGGATTCTCTTGAAAATATCTATGAATCTCTCGGTGAAGATGCCGTTATCAGTAAAATGGGCGGTGGTGTCGGATTTGACATCTCTAAACTGCGCCCCAAAGGTGATTCACTTTCCCGGGGAGGAGAATCCTCCGGTGTCGTCAGTTTCCTGAGAATCTTCGATCAGAGTGCAAAAACCATTATGACCGGTGGACAGCGCCGCAGTGCTCATATCGCTTTACTGGATATCACACATCCGGATATTGAAGAGTTTATCACTGTAAAACAGGGTGATAAGAATAAAGAGCTTACCCAGTTCAATATTTCTGTGAAGATTACCGATGAGTTTATTTCTTCCGTAGAGAGAGACGGTGATTTTGATCTGAGTTTCGGCGGGAAAGTATATCGGACAGTCAGAGCCAGAGATCTATACGATAAGCTGGCTAAGAATGCCTTTATTCACAATGAACCGGGAATCTTCAATTCGGATACAGTGCAGCGTTACAACAACGGTTACTGGGCATTTAAAATGGACCGGGTAAACCCCTGCGGTGAGCTGGTGATGCCATCATATTCGCTCTGCTGCCTTGCCGCTATGAACCTCTCTTCCTTTGTTTCTGAGCCTTTTACCAAAGAAGCGGAGTTTAATTACAGTCTGTTCGCCGAATCTGTGGCAATCGGTATTCGTTTTCTGGATGATGTTCTTGATGTAACCGATTATCCCCTGGAGAAGATTGAAACATTCTCAAAACAGTGGCGCCGGGTGGGCCTGGGATTTACCGCTCTGGGAACAGCAATGAGTATGCTGGGTATTACCTACGGATCGGATGAATCGATAGCTTTTGCCGCCGATATGTCACGAACCCTGAGAGATGCCAGCTACCGGGCTTCCACAGCTCTATCAGGGGAGAAAGGCAGTTTTCCCGCCTTCGATGCTGAAAAGATTCTGGAGGCTTCCTTTGTCCGGAAGCTTCCTGAGGATATTCGGGAAAGCATTGCGAAATTCGGTTTACGGAATATTCAGATGAACACGGTTGCTCCCACAGGAACTATCAGTCTGTCCATCGGGCAGAACTGTTCAAGCGGCATCGAACCGGCATTTGCTCTGCAGTACGACAGGAATATCCGAACCGGCAGAGGAGAGGAAGTAAAAACCGAAACGGTTTACGATGCGGCATGGCTGGCATGGAAAGATATTACCGGAGAGGGGAAAGCTCCTGAATGGATGGTTACCACAGCGGATATCGACCCCTACCGTTCCATCGATCTTCAGGCAGCTGTTCAGGAAAATATCGATCACAGTATCTCTAAAACTCTGAACCTTCCCCCGGGAACCACTTTTGATCAGTACAAAGAGCTGTTTTTATACGCTTACCGCAAGGGATTAAAGGGTTTCACCACCTTCAACCCCCAGGGCAGCATGAAAGGTATTCTGGAATACTCGGATAAAACTGAAGAAGAAACCATCTCCCGGGATACAGCTCCTTCCCGCCCGGCCGAACTTCCCTGTGATATTCACCGGGTGAAAGTACAGGGGAAGCAGTACATCGTTATCACAGGTCATTTCAACGGCAGTCTCTATGAGGTGTTCTGGATTGATGTTCCCGACGATCAGGAGGTGTACATCAACGGCTATACTAAAGGTATTGTCCGGAAGGTAAGGAAAGGCCGTTACGACCTGGTGATGGGAGAGAAGAATCCCAGGTTGGTATTGGAGGATTTTACTTCGGTTTACGATACTCCCAATGCATCCCTGGCCCGGTTTGTGTCAATGGCTCTCCGTCACGGAACCCCCCTGCAGTTCATTATCAAACAGCTGCAGAAGGATACCCACTTCACAGACTTTGAACGGGTTGCCGGCCGGGTTCTTAAAACCTATATACAGGAAGGTGAGGAAGTGATTTCCGGGGAGAAACGCTGTCCTGAGTGTGAAACAGGCCTGGTTTTCCGGGAAGGGTGTGCCACATGTCCCGCCTGCGGATGGAGTAAGTGTAAGTAGCCGGAGTGTCGGCAGCCGGGGAACTGAGTACCCAAAAAAAGGCCATCCTCTGCAGGGGATGGCTTTTTTTTTACAGATAGAATACTGAGTCTGAATGAATGGTATCAGTAGAACCAGGGCAGAGCCGCGGTTCTACTGATACCATGCTTTCCCTGCGCTCATTCGGATCAAGGGTCGTACCGGAGGCGGGAGCCGAGGAACGATCCCGTCAGAATGAACAAGTTCACTTCTCGCAAGTTCGCTTTTGTTGCAACGTTCCTCGGCATTGCCTGCGGTAC
>QNBK01000105.1 GCA_003644105.1 Spirochaetota bacterium
GAAGAGCTGAAGGTAATCAGATCCAGAGGGGCTGAGGCCCCCCGTTCCCTGGCGGCGCGTTTTGCTGCCAAAGAGGCCTTTGCCAAAGCTCTGGGAACCGGATTTGCCGGTTTAACCCTCAAGGATATCCGGGTTGAAAATATGCGCAGCGGCCGTCCTGTCATGATTCTGGAGGGAAGCGCCCTGAAAGCGATGAAATTTATCGGTGCCGAGAGGGTTCATCTGTCCCTGACACACGAAGAAAACCTGGCCGCAGCCCAGGTGATACTGGAGGCTTGAGACATGGCGGAAGGCAAAGTTAGCTACCGGGCAAAAAACGATACGGTCTGCCCCATCTGCGGATATGAGTTCAAGCGGGAGGAGCTGCTTACCGGAGGGGGCCGGATGAACGCCGGTGAACTCACAGATGAACTGCACAGGGTTTATCTTTCCACTCAGAAATTCGGAGATGTCTACCCTCTTATCTATCCGGTTTCCGTATGCCCTCATTGCTGGTATGCCGCTTATCCCAGGCATTTTGAGGAGCTCACCGCCGAAGAGCATTCTCAGATACAGGATTCCATCGGTAAACGGAAAAACATGATTAAATCTCTGTTTAAGAATCTTGATTTTGATAAGGACCGGGGTCTTGAGGAAGGTATTTCCTCCTACGTACTGGCGGCTCAATGTTATGAATACCGGGTTCCCGAAACAAATCCGACATTCTACAGCGGATTATCCTTTATCCGCGGTGGATGGCTTGCCAAAGATCTTCACGACCTCATGCCGGCGGAAAATTACGACTACATGTCGAGGATATTTCTCCGGAAAGCCTCCTTCTACTATGGGGAAGTGCTGGAAAAAGATCGTAACAGAACTGAAAGCATCGAAGATGTGCCCAATCACGGACCGGATATTGATAACAACTTCGGATATGACGGTGTTTTGTACCTTCTGGGTGTTCTGCTGCTCAAGTACGGTCAGAGTGATGATTCTTCCCGGCGGATTTCATCGCTGAAAGAAGCCCGTTCGGCGGTGGCCCGTATCGTCGGAATGGGAAAGTCCTCCAAGTCCAAACCTTCAGCCCTTCTCGAGCTGGGAAGGGAACTTCACAAGAAGATTAAAAAGGAGCTGGAGGACATCACGGGTGGAGCGTAATATCAAGCTTGTCGTTTCCTACGACGGGACTGAGTACTCCGGCTGGCAGGTACAGAGTAAGGATTCCAGCATTCAGGGCGAGATACAGAAAGCCCTGGAAAGTCTTCACGCCAAGCCTGTATCCCTCACCGGAGCCGGACGAACCGACTCGGGGGTACATGCCTCGGGGCAGGTGAGTAATTTCTACACCGAAAAAGACAACGTTCCTCCAGAGAAGTTCCGGGATGCCCTGAATGCCCGGCTTCCCGGAGATATCCGGATACTTTCCAGCTGCCAGGTTCCGCCAGGTTTTCATTCCAGAAGGGATGCCGTCGAGCGGCAGTACGAATACCGCCTGTACCACGGTGAAGTGCTTCCCTCTCATGCCTCCCGTTACACCTGGCGGCTTGGCAGAATGCCATCGCTGAAGCTGTGCAACGATATTGCGTCGGTGGTTTGCGGTACCCATGATTTTACCACCTTCGCCGCTGCCGGGGATGCGAGCAAGTCCAGGATAAGGTGCATCAATCATGCCGTTTTTCTCAGTGAGGGCCCCTATATTATGTTTCGGATTAACGGAAACGCCTTTCTCTGGCGAATGGTAAGATCTCTATTGGGAACCATTCTCAATCTGGGTAACCGGGGTGGTACACCGGCGCAGATGCGGGGCATACTTGAATCCTGTGACAGAAATCAGGCGGGACCCACAGCCCCGCCCCGGGGACTCTTTCTTACAAAGGTAATATATGGAAAGGATAGAGGCGTTCACTGAGTACGGGCGCATTTTACAGGATACCGATGACTGGCTCTCCTACGGTTACCGGCGGAATCATCCCGAAAGGGAAGAGGTGCTTCCCTCAGTCACAAAACCTGAAACAGAAACCGAACCAGAAGCAGAAATTGCTGTCCCGGCTGTTGTCACTCCAGACGCAACTCCCGGAGGGGAGGCCCCTCGGGCGATTACACCAGCTGCATCATCCTCCACCCTGGAGCAAATCGGATTGGAGATTTCCGGCTGCACAGGATGCAACCTCTACCTTACCCGGCAGAATACCGTTCCCGGTATCGGCCGCTCCGGGGCCGAAATTATGATTGTAACCCCGCCGCCTTCGGGCAGCGCCGGTTTTGAAAGCGGCCCCCTGCCTCTCTACGAATACGAATACCTGGAGAAATGGCTCAGAGCCCTGGGACTGGATCCCCTGCTGGATACATTTATCACCCCGGCGGTTAAATGCCGTACCCCCGGCGGCCGTCCGCCGAATCCCGGGGAATCCGACGCCTGTTCCTCTTTCCTGCGGAGGCAGTACAAGGAAGTAAAACCCCGGGCCATTCTGGCCCTGGGCGCCGCCGCCTGTGGAGCTCTCACCGGGAATCCGGCGGATTTTCCCTCCCTGGTGGGAAAGGAGTGGACCTGGGGCTCGGTTCCCGCTCTTGTTCTCTGGACTCCCGCCGAGGTTCTGGCCAGTCCCGGCCGACTGCGCGCCCCTGTCTGGGAATCTCTCCAACGATTGAAGGCTGCCTGGAATGCCCTACCTGGAAGTCAGCTTTAATCTCCCGGTTCAAAACACCTACACCTACATATCTGATGAGGCTGTTCCTCCGGGATGCCGGGTAAAAACCGTTCTGGGGCGGAGAAAAATCACCGGTTGGGTTGTGTCTCAACCGGAAAAACCGCCTGAGGGTCTGGATGAGGGAAAGCTTAAAAGTATCGAGAAACGGGTGGATGATGAGCCTCTTTTCGGGGATGAACTTTTAAGCCTGGCCCGGTGGATTGCCTCCCTTACCATGTGCTCTCCGGGGGAGGCCCTCTCCTCCATGCTCCCCGGGGGTATCAGGGAACGCAGGGATATCACCGAATCGGTGGATGGGGATGAAGTTAAACGGGTGGAACAGCTCACCGCCTCCCAGCAGGTTGCTCTCGATTCTCTGAACAGGAGCAGTGATGGATGGTTTTATCTCTACGGGATAACCGGATCGGGTAAAACCGAAGTGTTTCTTAAAACCGCCGAGAACACCCTGGCCGCCGGGGGAGATGTGATTTACCTGGTTCCGGAAATCGCCCTGAGTCACCATCTGGTGGAAGGGCTCAAGCAGAGGTTTCCCGGGCAGGTTGCCGTAATTCATTCCGGGCTTACCCCCTCCCGTCGGCTTGCCGAGTGGCGGCGGATACAGTCCGGGGAGGCCCGGTTTGTACTGGGTGCCCGCTCTGCGGTATTCGCCCCGGTGAAAAAGCTCGGACTCATTATTATCGATGAGGAGCATGAGGGCTCCTACAAGTCCGGGGACAAGCCTCGGTACCACGCCCGGCAGGTGGCTATGCACCGCTGCCGGAAGAGTTCCGCCCGTCTTCTTATGGGAAGCGCCACACCTTCGGTGGAGGCCTGGAGCATGATGAGCTCCGGGGGGCTTGAGCGCCTGGAACTTACCGGCCGCCCGGCCGGAGGGGCGGAACCGGCGGTGAGCATCGTGGATCTGAAAAAGGAAAAAGGCCTGTTCTCCCGGGCTCTGGTACAGGCTATGTCCCGGGTGCTGGGGGAGGGGAGGCAGGTGCTGCTCTTTCTTAACCGCCGGGGCTTCTCCTATCAGTATTCCTGCCGGAGCTGCGGGGAGGAGATTCACTGCCGTCACTGCAGCGTCCCCTTAACCTACCACAAAAGCAGCCGGACCATGGTGTGTCATTACTGCGGTTACCATACAGTTCCACCTGCCTCCTGTCCGGAATGCGGATCTCTGGAGATGCTGGCTGCAGGTTTCGGCACCGAAAGGGTGGAGGAGGATATTTCAAGGCTCTTCCCCGAAAAACGGGTGGTTCGCCTGGATACCGATGCCGCCAGGAAAAAAGGGGTGCTTGAATCCACCCTCAGGGATTTTCGGGACGGCGGTATCGATATACTTCTGGGCACACAGATGGTGGCCAAGGGACTCAACGCTCCCGGTGTTAAGCTCGTCGGGGTACTTTCAGCGGATACCTCGCTGAACCTTCCCGATTTTCGGGCCTCGGAGCGTACCTTTGCCCTGATTGTTCAGGTGGCCGGCCGTTCGGGGCGCTTTATCCCCGATGGTGAGGTGATTGTTCAAACCTTCCGTCCGGATGCACCGGCGATTCGTATGGCTTCTGAAAATCGGATTAATGAGTTCTACAATTACGAGATAGACCAGCGCCGTCTTCTGGGATTTCCCCCTTTCAGCCGGCTTTTCCGGGTTGTGGTCCGGGGGAAGGACGAGAACAGAGTCCGGCAGTCCATCGAACGTCTCTCCTCATCTCTGGCTGCCGGTGGTGATAACTGGGAGCTGCTGGGACCTGCTGAATGCCCCATCGGCCGTATCTCCACCCATTACCGCCGTCATCTCATACTGCGTTCAAAGCGATTCGATCATACCCATGCCGCTCTGGGGAAGGCTCTGCATCAGTATCCCCCGGAGCATGGGATTCGATATGAAGTGGATATCGATCCTGTGAGTCTGCTTTGAAATCTAATTGACCTCTACCGCGGTGAGGGTTCACCCCGGTGCATTCCCTGCCAGAGGTCGTTCCGTCTCACCGTTAATGCAACCGACCAGTAGTGGCTGGAATACCAGTCCCTTTCGAAATCGATTTCCACCGGACCGGCTGATTCTTCAAGGTTGATTTCATCCACCTCACTATCAAAATCCCAGGAGTAGTTCTCGTCCTCAGCATCAATTCTGATATGGATTACAGGCCGTTCATCCTCAATGGAAGCGTTCATCCGGATTCTTACCGGAATGGTTTTTCCATTGCGGTCTACGTAGGTTCCATCCTCATCAACAACGATACTTTCGGTATTCCCAGGCTCCAGGTGCCAGCTCTTGCTGTAGATATCTCTCGCATTGATAATTAACCGGTTGAAATGATTAATCACGGCCCGAACCACACTTTTACGCCCGGTTTTTACATCAACGGTTCTTTCCCAGTCCACAAAGAGGATTTCCGGCCAGATAATTTCACCGAAATCATTACCGCCCTCCACCCGTATGGTATGAGCTCCGGGGCTGAGATCTTCCAGAAGGGTGGGTATTCTTCCCCCGGGGGTGTAGCCGTAGAACTCTTCATCCACAAAAATCTCACCGTCGATAAAGTTGCAGTAGAACTCAATACTCCCCGGTTCCTCATCACTTAAGGAAAGAAGTGACCGTTCCCCTTCAATTCCCGCCAGTATCACCGGTTTTCCCGTAATCTCTTTTACAATCTGCTCGGCCAGCTCATGGATGGAATTTTCCGTATAACCTCTTACAGATACGGCTGTGGTTGTTCCTTCTGCGGAATCCATTATCCGCATATTGATTACCAGATCCCGGCCGAGAAAAGCGTAATCTCCCTCAATCAGGTAATCGGCCCCGGCCAGCTGGCCCACCTGCCTGGCGGTGTCTTCATCGTTCAGCAGTCCGGTAAGCCTGAGATTCTGCTCATCGATAATCCGGTCTATCCGGGCTCGTTCCACAAGGCTGACATCATCAACCCGGGTGAAATCGTACATCATCACTCCGAGAATCATCCCTTCAAGATAATCGTAGCGGGGGTCCCGGTTCAGATTTTCCACACCCAGGACGGCGATGTTGACATTCTGAGCAGTCAGAGCCGTAATTCCGGAAGTTAAAACACAAAGGATTAGAAGAATCCGTGAATAAGAACGAATGATCATACCTGATATATACCATGAGCTGAGTTATCCGGTCCAGAAATTATGCGGAGAATCTGCAGCTTACTTTATCCCCCGGCTTGTATTGTGGTAGATTTCCATCATGGAAATCTTAACAATCGGATTCGAAGAACAGCTCCGCCTGCTCCGCCGGGTTGCTGCTCCCATAAAAGATATCAACGGTGAAATTGTTCAGCTTGCCGAAGACATGATAGATGCGATGATTAAAGGCAACGGCATAGGACTGGCCGGTCCCCAGGTGGGACGTCTGGAACGTATCTTCACACTTAAAATAGGTGATAACGATCCCATGGTGTTTATCAATCCTGAAATAACCGCAACCAGTGCCGGACTTTCCTCCTACGAGGAAGGCTGCCTGAGTATCCCTGGACAGTATGCCGATGTGAACCGGCCGGAGGAGCTGCAGATTCAGGCCTGGAATACCCGGGGACGCCCCTTTACCATTGAAGTGGACGACATTCTGGCCACGGTTATTCAGCATGAGCTGGATCATCTGAACGGGATTCTTTTTATTGACCACCTGAGTGAACGTAAACGTAATAAGATCCTTGGCAAGTTTGATGTGGATGCTGAGAATTATCCGGGAGTTGAATGAAGATACTGTTTGCCGGAACACCTGAAATAGCCGTTCCTTCTCTTCAGGCCCTTTCCGCAGAGTTTAACGTGGCGGCTGTTCTTACTGCACCGGATAAAGTTTCCGGCCGGGGACGTAAGATTACACCGCCGGCGGTGAAAAAGGCGGCTATAGACCTGGGTATTCCTGTGCTGCAGCCGGCTACCCTGGGCAGTGATGCCCGAAAGCAGATTACTGAAATCGGGGCTGACTTTCTGATTGTGTTTGCATACGGTCGGATTTTCGGACCGAAATTTATGGCTCTGTTTCCCCGGGGGGGGATTAATATGCATCCCTCGGTCCTGCCTCTTCACCGGGGTCCTTCCCCCATTACGGCGGCGATACTCTCCGGTGCGGATAAAACAGCTCTGACAGTTCAGCGTGTGGTGTTGGAAACGGATGCCGGGGATATCATCAGACAAACACCATACCCGCTGGATGGAAGAGAAACCACCGCCTCGCTCACAGAGGCTATCGCTCAGGCCGCGGCCCCCGAACTGGTCCAGGCTGTTATAGATATTATCGGCGGCAGGGAAAAGAGGGTTCCCCAGGATGGCTCAAAGGCCACGTACTGCCGCATCATCTGTAAAGAAGATGGACTGGTGGACTGGGAGATGAGTGCGGGTCAATTGGAAAAAATGGTAAGAGCTTATATTCCATGGCCGAAATGCAGAACCACCCTGAAATCCGAGTCTCTGGTAATCCTGGAATCCTCTGTGCACCAGGAAACCGCCGGGAAACCGGATGAACATGCCGCTCCGGGAACTATTCTGGGAGTGGACAAGTCCCGAGGTATCCTGATACAAACGGGAAATGGTATTCTTGCTGTAACGCGCCTTCAGCTGGCATCCCGGAAGCCTCTGGATTTCAGGTCCTTTCTGAATGGCGTTAAACTGGAAAACGGCACTATACTGGGAGAACAATCATGAGTCCTGAGAAAGAAAAGACAAAAGCCGATGATGGGAAGACTGGAATATCAAAGGTTTCCCGGAAAGCGGCTGATTTTATCCCCAATACCCCCGGAGCAGCAGCCGACAGTCTGTCGGTTCAGGTTGACGACCCCGCCGAACGCCGTTATTTCAGGCGTGCCCTTCTGGTTATCGGCGGAGCCGTTCTCGTCATGCTGTTCTTTTTTACTGTTTTCTTTTTTCTGGCTGTCCGGGGTGCTGAAAAAACTGTTATTCCTAATATTGTGGAAAAAGATCTGGTAGAGGCCCTGGTGATACTGCAGGAGAGGGAACTTTATCCCAGAGTTCAGGTAAAATACACCGGAGATCCTTCGGATAAGGGTATGGTAATCGATCAGGACCCCGAACCCGGACTGTATGTAAAAGCCGGCCGCCGGGTAATTGTAACTGTGAGCAAGGGGGCCATTGTTGATAATGTGGAAGATTATGTTGGTAAGAACCTCAACGATGTTCGAAGCCGGCTTGCCTCTCTGTTTTCCACCTTTAAACCTCTGCTGGTAATCAGGGAACCTGTTACCTATGTTTACGACGACTCGGAACCGGGAACCGTCCTTTCCCAGGCACCACAGGCGGGAACCCCCCTGGGAGAGCCGGAAGATCTCATACTCATTGTCAGCCGCGGGTCTCTGGATAAACCTGTTAAAATCCCCGACTGGGAAAATTACAGCGCAGATAATGCCATGCGTTCACTGGCCCGGATTCCCCTGCCGTTTATTTTCGTGGAGGATAATGTTTCTCCCTCAGGTACCGTGGCCCGGGTTACCTCCCAGTTTCCGCCTCCGGAATCCGAGGTGGGCCTGGACCGGACCATCACCCTGGGCTTCAGCCGGCCGGAATCCTGGCCGGAAGAGTTCCGTTACGGTCTGTTCGACTATACTCTGCCGGCATACCCTGTTCCGGTTCTTCTCGAGGTGATTGTCAGAGAGCCTGGAACTGAAGACCGCAAACTCTTTTCAATGCCCCATTCCGGCGGGGAGATTTCATTCCCATATGTGGTTCCTGTGGGAACCGGTATTGTTGTGATGGTGAACGGTAAGGAAGTGGCCAGGGAAGATATTTCTGCCGAGTAATCCGGGAGTTGATATTTGCTGAGAGCCTGTCGGACTTGGGCATTCGCCTGGGAATCAGTCCGGAATGGTTAAGTCCGACAGACTCCTGATCTGCAGCAGCATGCGCCTCCCTGATCCGGGAGGCGTTTTCATTCCAGAATATCAACAGACGCTGTTGGACTCCGTTAAAAAACTCATCCTGCATCTTTACCGCATCAACCCCGATCCACCGCCAATGCCAGCTTTCCCATTTATATCCGGTTTCCTCTTCAAAATTTCGGGGATAGGAGAGGCTCCATCCGTATCCTCCGGCGTTTTCCGCCATCCATTCACCCGCCCTGGATTCGGCAAATGAATCGCTGATAGATCCCAGGTCCACCGTGGTTCCCAGCTGATGCTGGCTGGTTCCCGCTCTTGCCGAGTAACGGGAAGCAGCTTCTTCTCCATCTCTATCGGCGTATCTTTTAAATAAACCCTGCTGGTATCCATAAGATCTGTAGGCCGAGGAAATCAGCAGAGTAATACCATCTTCCCGGGCGGCTTTTGAGAGCTGAACAAGAGCATCAGATGCTTTTCGATCCAGGGACAATCCATTTTTACCGGTTTCCAATTCGTCGAAACTGTCCAGATCGAGGATATCAGCGGGTATGAATTCTTCAGGCAGGGCATGTTCTTTATCAACGAGGACAAGGTATTC
>QNBK01000456.1 GCA_003644105.1 Spirochaetota bacterium
ATAGGTCTTGCTGAGATGTTATCATCCACATCTATTTCAAATTCAGTTGCAGATGCTGTCTTGGAATTAGGTGGTGGTGAACCAATTTCATCTAGTATTAATGTTTCATCAGTATCAGATGCATTACTAAGCACAGGTGATGATGAATTATTAGCTTCAACTATTATTTCAGCATCTGCTTCAGCGGGTGAATTAATCTTAGGATTAGTAGAAATAATGTCAGCAACAAATATAACTACTTCTATGACTATTGGACAAATCTATGCAGGTTTAACAGAGATCCTAGAAGGTACATCAACATGTTCAACTGACCTAACAATTCTACTTGGTCGTACACCATGTGCTATGAGACACTCTGGTGAAAAATCTTCAAAAGGTGGAATTTTTATAACTACATAATATATTATTAATAACAACTATTAGGAAATAATATTTATGAGCAATGTACAATTTAAAAATAGAATAGATGTAATATGGCATGATACATTTGATTCATATCTAGCGACTTCTGTTGTTACTAATGACGTAGGTGCAGGATTAACAATAGGAACAACAGAAGTATTAGCTGGTGTATCATCTCCAATTTCTAATGTTCAAGTTAGCTTGTCGTTAGGTATCGTAGAGATTTTAGCGTCTACTATCCCTTCAACTTCTGTTAGTGATAATATTGAATTGTATATTGGTGTACAGGAGGAAGTATCTTCTGGAGTTATTATAGGAACATTAGTTGAATCATTTATTAATATGGGAGTAGCAGAGGGAATATCATCTACTAGCAGCTCTTCTGTAAATGCAATAGCTGATCTTAGTTTTGGTATAGTTGAGCTTTTAGGAAGTTCAACATCTTCTACTACTTATGTAATAGCTTCTATATCATTTGGTGTAGTTGAGTTTGTTACAACAGATGTAAATATTGTTAGTGTTGTTTCTAATCCTTCATTAGTTCTTGGTAGTCCAGAAAGTTTATCTAGCACAACAAATATTGAAAGCACTATATCAGGATTCATTATATTTGGTGTTACAGAAGTAATGTTTGTAGATTGTGATGTTACTACAGAAACCGAAGCATCATTAACATTAGGTGTGACTGAATCCTTATCTGCAACTAGTATTATTGATTCATATGGTATTGGATTAATATCAACTGGTATAGTAGAAGTATTAGCTGTTACATCTATTTCAATAAGTTTAGCAACAGGTATAACTATTGAGTTTGGTGTTAGTGAACCAATGATTTCATCTACTCTTGTTAATTCTAATGTAGAATCTATATTAACAATGGGTGTATATGAACCTGTAAGTTCTAGTATAAATATTACAACTAATACTGATGGTTTATTAACAATTGGTGTTGTTGAGATTCTTGGTGTTACTTCTCCTATTTCAACTACTGTGACAAGTGAAGCTCCTGTATTTGGACAACCTGAACCAATGAGTTCTTCTTTTTTAGTTGAATCTTCAGTTAGTGTATTCCTAACAATGGGTATAACAGAACCTTTATCAGGTTCAACACATGCGCAAAGTTTTATAAGAAAAGGTGGTTCCTGGTCAAATCTTATAATAGGTCATACTGAATTATTATCTCATACTTGTAGTATTTTATCAATTGTATCTCACAGTAATCTTGATGTTGGTGGTGGTATTGAAGAATTATCACATACTAGTATTATACCAAAAGATGTTATATTTAAAAATACTGAAGATGTTATATGGACTCGTAATTATAATAATTATGATGCACAATCTAATACTATAAGTGAATTAACTATTGGCCATGTTGAATTATTAGCATCAGCAATAGCTACAACAAGTACTGCTTCTCTTGCTACATTAGTTCTTGGTGTAGATGAACCATTATCAGCTACAAATGATATTGAGACTGCTGCTAGTGCATTTATATTAATGGGTACAACAGAACAATTATCAGCAACTATTAATGCTGAGGTTGATCAGAATTCTTTATTATTGATAGGTCAAATAGAATTATTATCAAGCACAGCGTTTTCTATTTCTATAACTGATTCAGATATTCTTATAGGTAATAGTGAAATATTATCAGCAACTCATTTAGCTCAATCACATACATATGCTGTTTTATTGACTGGTGATGATGAAAATTTAAATTCAACAATAAATGTAATAACATTTATAGATAGTTTATTAACAATTGGTATACTTGAAGTATTATCATCTACTTCTATATCCAATTCAGTAGCGGATGCTGATTTAGAATTAGGTGTAGAGACTACTGTATCAACATCTTCAACGATTCAAAGTGATGTTGGCGCCACATTAACTCTTGGTGTTTCAGAGAATTTAAGTGTCATATCCAATGTAGATACAAATATTAATTCATTATTAACATTAGGTATTGATGAACCTTTAAGTTCAAGTTTTTTAATTCAATCTATTGTAACATCAATAATAGTTACTGGTCTTTCTGAAGAATTAACAGGCGATGTAATATTTAATAGTATTGTAGATGTTGATCTAACT
Source organism: Spirochaetota bacterium (assembly GCA_003644105.1). Taxonomy (GTDB): domain Bacteria; phylum Spirochaetota; class Spirochaetia; order DSM-2461; family DSM-2461; genus UBA2779. The sequence goes on from QNBK01000456.1 coordinate 2,497, forward strand.
ATTGGCGTTACTGAGGTATTATTATCAACATCATCAGCTATTATCACTGCTTCTAGTGGTCTTCTATTAACAGGACAATTAGAGGTATTAGCTTCGTCTACATTTAGTATATCTGTAGCAGCAGCAGAATTAACA
>QNBK01000457.1 GCA_003644105.1 Spirochaetota bacterium
AAAAAGATGGACGAAGAACTTTTCGGTTTGAATTGGGAGGAAAACACTATTTTGGAAAATTCCATCAAGGTGTTGGCTGGAAAAAGATCATAAAAAATATTTTACAATTTCGTAGACCTCCTGTTTTAAGTGCCGAGAACGAGTGGAAAGCCATACAAAAATTGGACAGCCTTGGAGTGGATACAATGCATCTTGTGGGATATGGTAAAAGGGGGAAGAATCCCGCCAGAATACAATCCTTTGTTATTACAGATGAGTTAAAAAATACTATAAGTCTTGAGAACTATTGCAAAAACTGGCCGTCAAACCCACCATCCCAAAAAATTAAAAATGCCCTGATAATAAAGATTGCCAAGATAGCACGGACCATCCATGGAAATGGTTTCAACCATAGGGATTTTTATATCTGCCATTTTCTGCTTGACCTGTCAAATGGTGATGACAACATTGATCCTGATAACCTTAGACTTTTTCTCATAGATTTACATCGTGTGCAGATCAGGCCGTCAACCCCATGGCGCTGGCGGGTTAAAGATATTTCAGCCATCATGTTTTCAAGTATGAATATAGGTCTTACAAAAGAAGATTTACTGCTGTTTGCAAAAAATTATCACAATACAACAGCCAAAAAATCCATGGCAGAAAATAAAATTTTCTGGTGGCTTGTTAAAAGACGTGCCATTGGGCTTTATAAAAAACAATTCAATACAAACCCGCCAGACATGGGAAAATTATATGGGTAGGCTGGATGTTAAAGATATAGTTATTGGAAAAAAAAAGCTTATAATTCCTTTTGAACTTGCCTTAATCAATGATAGCCACCATTTGCAATGCAATAAGCTATTGCGATTCATTCCAGGAAGAAGAGCAGTTTTTTCAGGCCTCTGGTGTGAAAAAAAAGTAGTGGCAAAATTTTTTTTTAAGCCTTTTAGATATAAAAAACATGTAAAAAAAGAGATCATTGGCAATGGGTTGTTAAAACAGACCAAAATTCCCACAAGTACAATTTTATACTCCAGATTTTGTAAAGAACTTAAAAGCCATATCCTGATTTTTGAGTTTATTGACAGCTCAATAGACCTTGGTAAAATATTTGAATTTGATCCATATGTAGACTCAAATAGTCTGAAAATAACGCTTAGCCAAAAGGACACACTTAGCCCACAGGCCAGTTGTAAAAAATATCTTATACCCCTTGTCAGGCTCATTGCAAGAATTCACCACAAAGTTATACTACATAGTGATCTTCACCCTGACAACTTTTTATTAAAAAATGATACAATATATGCTCTGGATGGAGCTTCAATCAAGCAGATAAGTGCCAGACCCCTTAAAAAACATCTCAGCCTTGAAAATTTATCAGTAATGCTCTCCCAGATTAATATCCAGAGCAAAAATCTCTTATATGATCTTGCCCGGGCCTATGCCGGGATCCGAAAATATAACAATATAAGTCAAGTGGCAGATACACTTGAACAATTAATTAAAAAAAGCCATGGATTAAGGACAGTCAAATATTTAAAAAAAATTTATAGAAATTCTACTAAAATTATATGTCAAAAATCATTTTCATCTTTTTTGCTCTGCCATAGGAAATATTACACCCCGGAAATGGAATCTTTTTTACAAAACCCAGACATTGCCTTTGATAATCCCGGAGCCTCGCTTTTGAAAGCCGGGAATACTGCAACTCTTGTATTGTATAAAATTGATGGGATTGAACTTGTGGTAAAGCGCTATAATATGAAAAACAGATTCCATGCATTAAGGCTTGCTTTTAAAAAATCCCGGGCAGATATATCGTGGCGCAGTGCACATCTTCTCATGAAAAGCAGAATAAACACTCCAAAACCCATAGCCATAAAAGAGGTAAGATTTGGGCCTTTTAGGTATAAGGCTTTTTTTATTTGTGAATATATAAAAGGGGAGAGTGCCAGAAAATTTTTATGTGGTGCAAAAGCTGAAGATGTTAAAATTACTTCTGAATCAATAATAGAAGTATTTAAGAAGTTTAAATTTCTAAAGATCAGTCACGGAGATATGAAGGCAACTAATATTATCATTCAAGATAACACGCCTTATTTCATAGACCTTGATTCCATGAGTTGGCATAAAAGCAAATTTTTGTTTTCCCATGCCTGGAAAAAGGATATAAACAGGTTTATGAAAAACTGGAAAAATAATTTTCAAATAGTTGAATTATTTAAAGAGTTGCAAGATTAAAGGAGATAAAAATTAGATTCAGTAAATGGAAAAACCTTAATAAACATGACTTTGATGCCTTGATCAAAAATGGCGAGGTTCTTACAAAAGATACGTTTGGTGATAAAGTAATAAGGTTGAATGATGGTCGAATTGCAAAACTTTTTCGTTAGAAAAGAGTATTCTCCTCCGCACTTATCTGGCCAAATGTAAAAAGATTTGTCCGGGCTGTAGAAATATTACAAAAAAAAAATATTCCCACTGTCCAGATTATTAATACCTATAAAGTACCTTCAATCAAACGGGATCTGATTATATACCAGCCCCTTGAAGGAGACTCTTTAAGAGATTTGCTGAATGATAAAAATAGTAGAGAAAAATTTGTTTTGGAGTTTGCCTGCTTTCTTGCCCATCTCCATAATAGTGG
>QNBK01000458.1 GCA_003644105.1 Spirochaetota bacterium
GTCATAACGCGGGTGCACACACCCCTCTTCTGGGGGCAGGACTGCAGAGCCGGTGAGTTTGTCTTTTTGACTGAGGACTTACGTCCTTTTCTCACTAATTGATTAATGGTCGGCATATTATGCTACAACTCCTCATAACGGCCAATTCTGGCCATTCAACCGTTGCTATCGGCTCAAGTCCCCGAAGCACGGAGATATTAGCGGTTTGCTCCTTAAAGGTCAATACCGGAGAAACCGCTCAAGGAAGGGTGCCCTGCACCATCCCCTGACGACTGAATTATTTTACTTAACCTGTGCTTCCTGTGGCTCCAGTAGTCACAGGTTCAGATCCTTCTTCACCCTCGAGAAATTCAGCATCAAGCCGTCTCTGCTCAAGGATTTTTGCCACATGGGCATCCAGATCATCGGTGTCCTTGGTGAACAGTTTCAAATCTTTGTATTTCCTCATTCCGGTACCTGCCGGAATGATATGTCCGATGACAACATTTTCCTTCAGCCCCCGCAGACTGTCTGTATCTCCTGCAATAGCTGCGTTGGTAAGAACCCTGGTGGTTTCCTGAAAACTGGCTGCGGAAATCCAGCTGTCAATATTCAGTGAGGCTCTTGTGATACCAAGAAGCAGAGGTTTGGCCATAGACGGCTGACCGCCTTCCCTGACTACCTTCTCATTCTGGGTTCTGAACTTGTACTTATCCACCTGCTGACCGAATATGAAGCTGGTATCACCCACGTCGATGATTTCCACCTTTCTCATCATCTGCCGGATTATCACACCGATATGCTTATCGTTAATTTGGACACCCTGCATGCGATAAACTTCCTGCACCTCATCAACGAGGAACTGCTGTAATGCGTTTTCACCTTGAATTTCAAGAACATCATGAGGGTCTTTAGGACCGTCACACAGAGGCTCAGCGGCATCCACCGGATCGCCGTTTCGTACAAGGAGGTGACGCCCCATGGGGACAAGATGCTTTATCTTCTCACCGTAGGGATCGATAACCGTAATAATTCTCTTACCCTTGCTGATACCCTCAAAATCAACAGTACCACCGATTCTGGACAGTATCGCCGAGTTCTTGGGCCGCCTGGCTTCAAACAACTCTCCAACCCTCGGCAGACCACCGGTGATATCCTGAGTTTTCTGCGATTCCTTGAGCATCTTGGCCAGAGTCTGGCCGGCTTTAACTTTCAAACCATCTTCTATATTCAGGTAAGAGTTTTCCGGCAGGTAATAATCCTGAATATCTTCCCCTTCCCCGTCGACAATGGTAATTCTCGGCTGGAGAGTATCCGCAGAAGTATCGGTAATCTTCTTTTCGATATTCCCTGTATCCTCATTGATTTCTTCCCGAAGTGTGGTACCTGGAATGATATCCTCAAATTTAATAACACCATCAACTTCGGCAATAATAGGCTCACTGAAGGGATCGAATATGGCCAGTGACTCATCAGCATCGGCTACATAACCCTCGGTGATAAGTACGGTGGAACCGTTTCTAATCTCTACCTTTTCATCCTGAGCTACAAGGAGAATCTTCTTCTTGAGTATGACGACAAAGGCATTTTCCTCGGCAAGCAGGGATTCTCCCTTCCTCACAAGAACAGTCTCACCTTTGATAATCTTATCACCATCTTCCGGTTTAACTTCATCACCTTTTTTGATATCAATCACCGAAAGTATACGGGATACCTTCAAATGTCCTTTACGTGTAAACAGCCGTCGGCCATCTTCCAGAGGTACAGATGTGCCATTAATCTCTCTTACCAGAAGAGGATAACGCTTTGAAACATGGTTCTCCTCGGCAATAGTACTGGCAGTACCACCGACATGGAAAGTTCTCATCGTCAACTGGGTACCCGGCTGTCCGATGGACTGAGCGGCAATAATACCGACAGCTTCACCGATATCGGTTGTTCTGTGGTTTGCAAGATTCCTGCCGTAACATTTCTTACAGACACCATGCTGAGCCTCACAGGTGAGTACCGTTCTCACCCGGACACTTTCAATACCGAGGTCTTCAATTTCAAAGGCTATTTCATCGGTTATTTCCTGATTGACATCAACCAGAAGATCTCCGGTGATGGGATGCTTCACCCTTTCCAGAGTGAATCGGCCCATGATGCGGTCGGACAGAGACTCCACAATTTCTTCACCGTCCTTAAGGGCCGCGATATCAATTCCGTTTATTGTTCCGCAGTCATCCATATTAACAACTACATCCTGGGCGATATCCACAAGACGCCTTGTAAGATAACCGGCATCGGCGGTTTTAAGTGCCGTATCCGCCAGGCCTTTTCGGGCACCATTGGTGGATATAAAGAACTCAATAACCGACAAACCTTCTTTAAAGTTAGACCGGATGGGAAGTTCTATGATATCGCCGGAAGGCTTGGCCATCAGGCCGCGCATTCCCGCCAGCTGCCGGATCTGGTTTCTCGAACCACGGGCTCCGGAGTCGGCCATCATATAGACGTTATTAAAACCATCCTGATCTGCCTTCAGATGATCCATCATCACATTGGCCAGGTCTTCGTTGGTTTTACCCCAGACTTCAATAACCCGGTTGTAACGTTCTTCCGATGTGATATGTCCGTCTTTGTACTGAGTCTGGATTTTA
>QNBK01000459.1 GCA_003644105.1 Spirochaetota bacterium
CCTGGAGCAGCAGCTGGATTTCCTCCTTTGAAATGGGGATTCCATCAATGGAAAGTGACGGGGATATGGAAATGATGGCATCAAGTCCCACCATTGGAGGCTGCTTATCCCCGAGGGATACCGTCAGACTCAATTTTGAAGCTCTGGTTTTCCACCAGTTGGGAATACGGCAGATAATTCCTGATTGTTCATAAATATCTACTTCAGATAAAAACGTATAAGCCTCATCCGGCGTCCACGAAAGCGGATGGAACAGCTCTCCGCTTTCAATCAGCCCGTTGATAAGATTGCTTTTCGCAGAAGCTGTGTAAACTGTCGATAACAGTTCCAAAAGAGATTCACGTCTCCCGGAAAATTCCTGTAATGCGAATTTTAAAGGCACATGTCGGGACTTCCCCGATTCTGTAAGTCTGGTAGAATAAGTGGCCATGAATGCAAAAGGCTGATTTCCTTTTTGGTTTTCAACCAGATGAAAATACACTCTCCCGGCGAGGTGGATATCAGGGTTGAAGGTTTGAACGTATTCCTCTACGGTTCCGTTGAAAATTGCCAGGTTATGCCTGAATGTTCGAATTAACTCATTCCAGTTTTTCTGAAGCAGGCTGAGAGTTACATATTCTGAACCCTGGGTTAACGGAACTGCATCCAGGATATGCCCGAATTCCGATGATGTCAGGCTTATCTCACTATCTGTTCTGGCGGACTCCGGGTTTTCCATCTTCCGCAGCTGTACTTCCAGATTTCCGGCAAAGTTTCGCCAGAAATCCATTGAAGAGGAGAGTCTTGTCCGGACATCAGAAAAAGCCAGTTCCAGAAGCCAGGCTCCTGTATTCTGTACCTCTGTAAACTTCGAATAAATACGATTCTCCAGCATGGAGATTGATTCCTGATGATCTTTTACTGAGGTAAGCATGTGCCATTCCAGCTCAATATTGCCGTCCGGCTGGGTAATTGCAATCAATTCTCGAATGGCTTCAATACTCATAATTTGATTATTGTAGCCTCAGTATCATATATCTGCCCATGGGTAAAAAAGAAGGGCCGCCTTCATAGGGCAGCCCTGGTGTTATCATTTAACTCTTATACAGAAATTACAGGACTGAGGCGTAAACCTGATAGTCAGTCATGATTTCATCAGCAGACCGGGCCACATTGTAAAGGCTCACTTCGTCGATCAATCCTTTGAAGGTGTAGTAATTTGAGCCATTGTAGGGAACCGGCAGCTGGGATCCGATAATCAGATCGCCGTCGGTGTCTCTGACAGGTCCGATTCCATTCAGGGTTTTGCTGACTACAACTTCGCCGTTTACATAAAGCTTGATTACAGTGTCTTTACTCAGCTCATCGTATATCCAGGTGGCGGCCAGGTGACTCCATTCGCCCTTTACGATGGCTGTATCAGCCATCAGGCTTACCGGAGTAACCGTTCCATCTTCGGATTCAGTAACTACGAAGAAGTAAGGTTTGCTATCGGCGTGGAAGAGCATGGTCCAGGTTTCATCAACGAAATACCACTCGGGGGTTACATCGGGATTATCTCCCTTGTGAAGGATACCGGTGTAATAGTTCACAGCATTCAATTCGGGTTTTACCCATACTTCCACACTGCCGGCAACGGTGAGTTCAGGAAGAGTTCCATCGGCGATTCTGATAAAATCTCCATTCTCATCACCTTTTAAAGCTGTACCGGAAAGTCCTTCAACCCATTCGATGGTGGCGTTACCCTCGGCATCTTCAGATACTGATACTCCGGGGTAGCTGAGAAGAATGTCGCTATCAAGAGTCAGACCGGCAACAAGGCCGATAGCTGAATCTACATCAATGCCGGTTTCAGGCTCAGGCACAGGCACAGGATCGGCTGCGGATAAGCTGGAACTGACAGGATTTGTACAGGATGCCAGTGCCAGTAACAGAATGGCTGTTATAGTTATTATTGAAAGTTTCATATTCATTTTAAGTTTGGCGTTCATAATCGCCTCCTATACCTGAATACAAGCAATCCCTGTGCCAAGTAAAAAGAGAATTGCGATACATATTGTAATTCTATACAAGAAAAGGAAATAGGATTTGCATGTCGTTTTGCAGAGGTAAAGAATAATATATGCTGTCTGCATGACAACTTATGAATGTAGAGCCTAAATATATATAAATAAGGAACATAGCCCTATGCAGCAGGAGGGGTCCATGCAAAGTACATAGGGTGGTAATTTGAATTAATTGAACAATTTACCGACTTCTTCCAGTGATATTCTGGAGCTCATATCCACGCTCAGCGCTGTAACAGTAACATTCCTGCCGCCAAGAAGAGCACCCATATCATCGTTATCTTTCCAGGATTTTCCCGGTCTGGGTCCGCGTTTCCCCATGGCGGAGCCTGCCGGGGATTGAGGTACGGCATCGGGAACAAAACCCCACCAGCCGGGTTCCCGGGACTGCCTGCAGGCTACCCAGGGGGTATTCTGATCGGCGGTGTCGGGGATATCAATTTTCAGGATGTGAACATCCTCCGGCCAGTCAACTGCAAGGAATTTCTGAACGGCTTTCCTGAGTATCAGAATCGCCTGGGACCAGTCAACTTCCCCATGCTCGTAGTGGAAGGCCTGGGGAACTTCCATGGA